>NZ_FRCS01000012.1 GCF_900143005.1 Cryptosporangium aurantiacum | reverse complement strand
GTGATGGTGACGCTGCCGTCAGCGTTCTCCGAGTAGTTGACGTCGTCCCACTGGCCGTCGCCGTCAACGTCGACGTTGGTCTCGTAGTCGCTCATCGGGTTTCGCGTCCTTCCGCGTCTGGTGGGGCCTTGCTCCGTAGCGGGCCGCCGCTGTTGAGGTAAACGTTAGGGAGTGCCGGGCACGCTGGTATCCCCAGAATGTGCCAGCCGGACCGGCTTTCCGCGTCGGAGTGTCAGCTGGCCGACGCTCCGGCCTCGGGCTTTCGCCGCCCGGATGACAGCCGTTCGCCCGGCCGTCGGATCGAAGGCGCGCCCGGCCACCACAAGGTGAACCTGCGGTTACGCCACGCTTCTGTATTCGAAAGCACGAATCTCTTGCCTTCGCTCCTGCCGGGAGGTACAAATTCCCGTGCGGGCCCCGCCTCTCGACAACGCCGCGACGCGGCGGAGAGAACAGGGCCCGTCCAACTTTCCGGCGCCCCGCGGTTCTCCGCGGGGCGCCGTCGTATGCAGAGCCCGCGCGTCGCGGGCCACCTCGCGGGCCGCCCGTTAAGGTCGTAACCCGGCCCGGGGAGTTCAATGGCTCGGGCGAACCACGCGGCTTCCGGGGCGGTCATGGTGCGAACGTTGCGCGCCGCCATCGGCGGCCTGATTTCCGTGCCCCGGGCGAAGCTCAGCCCGCGCGTCGCGGCGCGCGGCACGATCGCGGTCGCGCTGCCGCTGTTGATCGGCGGCCTGGCCGGCGCAGTCCTGCCCGCGGTGGCCGCCACTCTCGGCGCGTACTTCACCGGCTTCGCCGACCTTTCCGGGCCCTACCGCCGCCGGCTGCGGCTCGGCTTCGCGCTGGCGGTGTGCGGCGCGTTGTCGGTGTTGCTCGGCGCGCTGGTCCAGCCGCACACGGTGCTCGCGGTTCTGCTGATCGCGCTCTGGGGTTTCCTCGCCGGTCTGCTCACCGCGCTCGGCCCGGCGGGCACCCGGGTCGGGATCACCGGCCTGATCGTCCTGATCGTGCTCGGTGAACAGCCGCAGGAGTTCAGCCAGGCGCTGCTCGCCGCGGCCGCCGTGTTCGTCGGCGCGGGGCTCCAGACGCTGCTCGCGATCGCTCCCTGGCCGGTTCGCGGCTACGCGCCGGAGCGGGCCGCGATCGCCGCCGCGTACCGCCAGCTGACCGACGTCGATCCGACCGGAGCCGGTCCCGCCTACCCGGCGGTCCTGGAGGCACACGCCGCACTGCAGGGATTGGACCCGCAGCGCAACCGCACGGTCGCGGGCCTGCGCATTCTGCTCGACGAGGTCGAGCGCGCCCGGGGCGAAGTCGTGGCGTTGGCCGGGCTGCGGGCCCGCCTCGAGGACATGGACCGGAACGACGCTGCCGACGAGGTCGCCGCGGTACTGGAGGCCGCCAGCGCGGTGGGCGCCGCGGTCGCGGAACGGCTCACCGGAGACCCCGACGACCTGCACCCGGACGTCCCGCCAGCGTTGGACGACGCGCTGGAGCGGGCCGTCGCCGCAGTGCGCGCGCGGGCTGACGGGCCGGGCCGGGCGCCGCTGACCCGGCGGGGTGCCGCCACCCGCTCGGCGGCGTTGGCCGGGCAGCTCCGGGCCGCGCGGCGGATCGTCGAATCCACCGACCCGGACGTGACGACGACCGTCCACGGCGGCGCTCCGGTCTTCGTCATGCCCGCCGACGAGCCGGTGACCGTGCTGCGGGCCAACCTGCGGCCGTCGTCGGCGGCGTTCCGGCACGCGCTGCGGCTGGCGTTCACGCTCGCCGCGGTTGCCACCGCGCTGGCCGTGCTCGGGTTGCCGCGCGGGTACTGGCTGCTGCTCACGGTCGCGGTGGCGATCCGACCGGACTTCTCGGCGACCGTCAAACAGGTCGTCGACCGGGTGGCCGGGACGCTGCTCGGCATGCTGGTGGTCTCCGCGCTGCTGGAGTGGGTGGTCTCGGAGACCTGGCAGAAGATGGTGCTGGTCCCGGTGTTCTACTTCTTCCTCCGGACCGTCCTCGCCGCGAACTTCGCGCTGGGCGCCGCCGCGATGGCGGGCAACGCGGTGCTGATCGCCGACCTGCTCGGGGCGTCGGCGGGCTCGCTGATCCCGGAACGCCTCACGTACACGGTCGCGGCCGGCGCGATCGCGCTCGCCGCCTACCTGGCCTGGCCCACGTGGGAGCGGTCCACCGCCAGGGACACGCTCGCGGAGAGCATCGAGCGGGCCCGCAGCTACCTGCGGACGGCCGCCGACCCGGACGCCTCCGACACCGACGTGGACGCCGCCCGCACGGTGGCCAGGGTCGCGCTGAGCAACGCCAGGGACTCGGCCAAGCGGCTGGCCGACGAACCAGGGACGCCGCCGGCGCTGGTCGACCTCGCGCACGGCGTCACCGTGCACTCGAGCCGGCTGGTGCAGGGCGGGATGGCGTTGGAGGCCGCCAGGGACGCGCACCCGGAGGGTCTCGCCCGTCCGGAGGCCAGGGCGTTCGCCGGCGACGTCGACACCGCACTCGCTCTGGTGGCCACCGCACTCCGCACCGGACGGCGTCCGCGGCCGCTGCCGCCGCTGCGCGCGGACGTCGACCGGTTGATCGCGGTCGCCCCCAATGCCCGGTTGGCCACGTTCGCCACGGCGGCGGATCGGTTGACCGACGGCATCGGCACGCTGAACCACCTGCTGCGGCAGGACGCCAAGGCGGCGGACGCGCAGCCCCGATAAGCTGCGGACCATGGTTTATCCTCCCGCGGCACCGGGACAGCCCGGGCAGCAGCCGGGCGTGCCCCACCCGTCGGAGGGGATGGTCCGGCCTGCCCCGATGGTGCCCTGGCACAAGCGTCGCTGGGTCGGCGTCGCGGTCATCGTGGTGGCGGTCGGCGTCATCGGCCTCGCCGGTCTGGGCATTTACGGCATTCTGGGCTACAGCCTGGGCCCGGGCGCGCTGATCCTCGCGCTCGGCACCGCCGTGCTGCCGGTCCCGTTCCTGCTGGCGTTCTTCTGGTGGCTCGACCGGTACGAGCCGGAGCCGCGCCGGTATCTGGCGTTCGCGTTCGGCTGGGGTGCCTGCGTGGCGACGTTCGCCGCGCTGATCATCAACTCGTTCGGCGGCAAGGTGATCACCGGCGCCGGCGGGTCGGAGTCGACGACGGCCGTCCTGGTCGCGCCGCCCACCGAGGAGTTCTTCAAGGCGATTCCGCTGTTCGTCCTGCTCGGCCTCGCGCTGACCGGTCGGCGGCAGATCAACGGCGTCGTCGACGGCATCGTCTACGCCGGGATGTCCGCGGTGGGGTTCGCGTTCACCGAGAACGTCCTCTACTTCGGCTCGGCCTACCTCGGTGACGAGGAGAAGAACATGCCGGGCGGCATCACCGCCCTGATCGTCACGTTCGTCCTTCGTGGCATCTTCTCGCCATTCGCTCACCCGCTCTTCACCGCGATGACCGGTGTGGGCGTCGGGTTGGCGGTTCGCAGCCGCCACACCTGGGTCCGGATCGTCGCACCGATCGGTGGCCTGACCCTGGCGGTGCTGCTGCACGGCACCTGGAACCTGCTGGCCTCCAGCCAAGACTTCAGCATCATCCTGACCGGATATGTGGTGATCATGCTGCCGATCCTGGCCGTGATGATCACGGTCGCGATCGTGCTGCGCGGGCGGGAGGCCAAGGTCGTCGGCCGGGTGCTCCCGGTCTACGCCGAGGCCGGGTGGTTCACCCCCCAGGAGATCGCCGCGCTGGCCACCATGCAGACGCGACGCGCAGGCCGGCAGTGGGCACGGCAGATCGCGGGCGGCATCGGCGCGAAAGCGATGTCCGACTACCAGTTCGCCGCTACCAAGCTGGCGCTCGCGCGCGACTCGCTGGCGCGCGGCATCACGAACAAAGAGTTCGCGGACGAAGAACGGCAGCTGCTGGCCACGGTGGACGCCCGGCGGCAGTACATCCTGCAGAACGCCCGGCCGGGCGCGACGATGCCGTGGGCGGCGGCGCCGGTCTCGGTCTACCCGGGCGGGCACAACCCGAACTACGTCAGCGGCAGCTACCCGGGGCCGAACTACGTGGGCGGCAGCGTGCCGAACCAGGCGTACAACCCGACGTACTACGGCGGCGGTGGCCGCCACCCCGGTTACCACCCGCACCACGCGCCCGGCTCCAAGCCGGACGGCAGCTACTAGAGGTAGAGCCCGGTGCCTTCCGCTTCCACGCGGGAGGCGGCCACCGCGTGGACGTCGCGTTCGCGCATCAGCACGTAGTCGGTGCCCTGCAACTCGACCTCCGACTTCTCGTCGGGGTCGAACAGGACCCGGTCGCCGACCTCCACCGAGCGGACCTGCGGTCCCACCGCCACCGCGGTCGCCCACGCGAGCCGGCGACCCATCAACGCGGTCGCCGGAATGACGATGCCCGCGCTCGACTTCCGCTCACCCGGCTTGCCCTCGAGCTTGACCAGGACCCGGTCGTGCAGCAGGTGGATCGGCAGGCCGTCGCTCGCCGAGTTGACCAGGCCGGGTTCGGTACTCACAGCTCCACACCGTAGCGCCGAGTGTGCAGCGCCAGTGGGGTGGGTAGACCGCGCCGGTACGGTGCCCATGGCGAACCGGGCGAGGGGGTACACGAGTGAGTTGGCTGTTGCGGGTGCGCGACGAGGCGCGAGAGAGGCTCGCGGCCGCACGGGAGAGCGACGACCTACCTCCCGAGCGTCCCGAGTCGCCGGGCGTCGTCCTGCTGCCTGCCGGCGAGCCGGACAACGAGAGCGTGCCGGTCGCGCTGCGGGTCGCCGCAGCCTGGGCCTGGCGCCTGGTCATCGTCGCGGCCGTGCTCTACGGGCTGGCCCACATCATCTCGATGCTGCGCTTCGTCGTGATTCCGCTGATGGTCGCGCTCCTGCTCGCGGCCTTGCTGGAACCGGCGGCCGGATGGCTGCGCAAACGTGGTGCGCCCAATGCCTTGGCCGCGACCACGATCCTGGTGTTCGGGCTCGTGTTCGTGTTCGGCACGCTGTATCTCGTCATCCAGGCGTTCATCAACGGTCTGCAGGACCTGACCGAACAGGTCAACCAGGCGCTCAACGAGGGCCGCGACTGGCTGCTGTCCGGGCCGCTGCACATCTCCCAGGAACAGATCGACAGCTACGTCGACCGCGCGCAGAAGTGGTTGTCGGAGAACAGTTCGTCGCTGACGTCCGGTGCGCTCAGCACCGCGACGACGCTCGGCGAGGTCGTGACCGGGTTCTTCCTGGTGCTGTTCACGCTGTTCTTCTTCCTGAAGGACGGCAGTCAGATCTGGCGCTTCATCACCCGGTTGCTGCCCCGCCCGGCCCGGCCGGCCGTTCGGCAGGCCGGTCAGTACTCCTGGCACACGCTGACGTCCTACGTCCGTGCGACGGTGTTCGTCGCGTTCGTCGACGCGGTCGGTATCGGCATCGGCTTGGCGGTGCTCAAGGTGCCGCTCACGCTGCCGTTGTCCGCGCTGGTGTTCCTCGGTGCGTTCATCCCGGTGATCGGTGCGACGCTGTCCGGCGCGGTGGCGGTTGCGGTCGCGCTGGTGACGCAGGGCCCGGCGGCGGCGCTGATCATCCTCGCCGTCGTCATCGGGGTGCAGCAGCTCGAGGGACACGTGCTGCAGCCGCTGATCATGGGACGCGCGGTCGCGCTGCACCCGCTGGCGGTCATCCTCGCGATCGCGATCGGGATCACGGTCGCCGGCATCGTCGGTGGTCTGGTCGCGGTGCCGGTGCTGGCGGTGTTGAACACCGCGATCCGCTATCTCGTCGTGCGACCGGAGGGCGGTCCCGCGCCGGCCGGACCGGACGCTCCACCGGGGACCGTGCCGACGGACGACGACCAGGCCGCGGTGGAGGAAGCGCGGACCGACGCGGTGGAGAGCAGCGGCGGGGCCGCGGGGCGGGCCGGGGCGCCGGTGCCCGCGCAGACGGCGCCGACCGCTGCGCCGGCGCCTCCTACTCCGCCACCGACGAGTGAGCCACCCGGCCCGGCACCAACCAGCTGAGCTCGCGGCGCGCCCGCGCCGCGGCCCGACCCTCCCGGCGCGGCCGCGCGCCTCGGGCTGAGGCGCTCGCGGGCGCGGGACGTCAGGCTGAGGCCGAGGTGGTTACTGCGGTGTCGTGGAGGCGGGTGAGTGCGCCGCGGACGACGTCCGGGGACGTGGTGTACCAGAACGGCGGCAGCGTCCGGCGGATGAACTCGCCGTACCGGGCGTTGTGCAGCCGGGGGTCGAGCACGGCGACGACCCCGCGATCACCGGCAGCCCGGATCAACCGCCCGGCGCCCTGGGCGAGCCGGATCGCCGCGGCCGGCACCGACACCGCCATGAACCCCGAGCCGCCCGCGTCGTCCACGGCCTTGGAGCGGGCGGCGGTGAGCGGCTCGTCGGGCCGAGGGAACGGCAACCGGTCGATGACGACCAGCTGGCAGGCGTCACCGGGCACATCGACGCCCTGCCAGAGCGACGCGACGCCGAGCAGGCAGGTCTGCGGTTCTTCGCGGAACCGCCGCACCAGCAAATGGATCGAGTCGTCACCCTGCAGCAGCACCGGCAGGTCGGTGGCCGCGCGAAGCGCCTCGGCGGCCGTGGTCGCCGCCTTCCGGGACGAGAACAGCCCCAGCGCCCGGCCCCCGGCCGCGGTGACCAGCTCGATGAGCTCCCGCTGGGCCGCGTCCGAGAGCCCGGACATGCCCGGCTTGGGCAGCCGCGAGGCGACGTAGAGGATGCCCTGCTTCGGGTAGTCGAACGGCGAACCGACGTCCAGCGCCCGCCACCGCGGTGGCGGCTGGACGTCGGAATCGTCGTCGTCAGGCTCCGGGGGCTCGACCGGCCGGACGTCGTTGGTATCCGGCGTGCGGCCGTACTCGACCTCCAGGCCGAGCGACCGGGCGACCGTGTTGAAGCGCCCGCCGAGCGCCAGCGTCGCCGACGCCGCCACCACGACGCGGTCCCGGAACAGGCCGCTGCCCAGCGCGGCGGACACCGAGAGCGGCGCGACGTGCAGCGCGGGCGGGCGCCGGTCTTCCCTGGCCAGCCACGCGACGTCGTGGTCGGACTGCTGGAGCAGGCGCTCGACGGTGTCGACGAGGCCGGTGAGCGACTGCTTGGCCTGGTTCCGCTTGACCGCATCGGCCTCGTCCGGGCCGACCTCGCCGCCGAGCGCCTCCAGTGCGGCCCGTGCCGACGCGTCGACCAGGAACAGCGCGTCGTACAGCGGCTCGGGCAGCCGCTCGAGCCGACCGGTCCGCATCCCGTCGAGCGTGCGTTCCAACAGGTCGGCGGAGCCTTCGACGTCGTCCCGCAGCTTTTCGTCGACGAACGCCCGCAACCGGCGGCCGGCCCGGCTGATCAGCTCGGCGGTCAGCTCGGCCTGGGCGGCGCTGGTGACCCGATCGGTGAGCTCGTGTGCCTCGTCGACGACCAGCAGTGCGTGCTCGGGGACGATGTGCCGGGCGGAGAGCAGGTCGACTGCCAACAGGCTGTGGTTGGTGACGACGATGTCGGCCTGCCGTGCCTTGGCTCGTGCCGCCTCGGCGAAGCAGTCCTCACCGAACGGGCAGCGCGCCGCGCCGACGCATTCCCTGGCCGGCATGCTGACCTGACGCCACGCGTTGTCGTCGACGCCGGGGTCGAGGTCGGCGCGGTCGCCGGTGTCGCTTTCCTGCGCCCACTCCCGGACCCGGGTGACCTGCTGCGTGAGCTTGCCCGCCGCGCCGAGCCACTGGGTGTCGGTGTCGAACAGGCCCTCGTCCTCATCTGCGACGCCGGGCTCCAGCCTGGCCAGGCATGCGTAGTGATGGCGGCCCTTGAGCAGCGCGAACGTCGGTGTGCGGCCGAGCACCGGCGCGACCGCCTCGACCAGGCGGGGCAGGTCGTGGTTGACCAGCTGGGCCTGCAACGCCAGCGTTGCGGTGGTCACGACGACGCGCTTGCCGGTGGCGAGCGCCGGCACCAGATAGGCCAGCGACTTGCCGGTGCCGGTGCCTGCCTGGACCAGCAGGTGCTCACCAGTATGTACGGCCTCGGTGACCGCGTGCGCCATGGTTCGCTGCCCGAGGCGGTCCATTCCGCCGGGTACCGCACCGATCGCGGCAGCGAGGAGTGCGTCGGTCTGTCGTTGATCGGCTGCGTCCCGAGTCGCGGTCGCTCCGGTCGCTTCGGTCACTGGGGGCACGGGCGGCAACGCTACCCGCCCCCTACGACACCTCGCTGCGCCCGTCCACAGCGGGAACGGAATGTAGTTTCTCTGGGTTGGCGACGTACGAGAAGCGGGTGATGAGGCCCTCGGGGGTCACGTCGGGCACCCCTACGCCCATGACCTCGCCCTCGTTCGGGTCGCCTGGCCGGAACCGGAAGACGATCCCGTACTGCCCGTTGACCAGGGCGGGTTCCGGAACGACCCGAGCGCCGCCCTTCTGGAGGATGCCGAGGAGGAAACGGACCACCTTCTCGGCGCCGACGATCGGATGCAGCGCGGCCCGCACTCGACCGCCACCGTCCGAGTGGAACTCGACGTCCGGGGCCAGTAGCGCGGTCAGCCGGGTCAGGTCGCCGCCCTGGCAGGCCTCGAGGAACGCCTCGACGGTCGCGCGTTGCTCGGGGAGCGGCGCCAGCGGCGACGGTGCGCTGTCGTGCAGCAGCCGCCGCGCCCGGGACGCCAGCTGCCGTGCCGTCTCGACCTTCGTCCCGAGCGTGGACGCGATGCCGTCGAACGGGATGCCGAACACGTCGTGCAGGACGAACGCGACCCGCTGCTCCGGCGTCAGCCGCTCCAGCAGGTGCAGCAGCGCGATGCGGACCGAGTCGTCCAGCACCGCGACGTCGGCGGGATCCGCGCCCGCGGACAGGGCGGACGCGTCCGCGGGGAGCCGCTCGACGAGCGGCTCGGGCAGCCACGGGCCGACGTACGCCTCGCGGGTGACGCGCGCCGACCGCAGGACGTCGAGGCAGATCCGTCCGACGACCCGGGTCAGCCACGCCCGCGGATCGACGATGTCGGAGCGGTCGGCGCGCTGCCAGCGCAGCCACGTCTCCTGGACGGCGTCCTCGGCGTCGGCGAGGCTGCCGAGCATGCGATAGGCGACCCGCAGCAGGTGCTCGCGGTGCGGTGTGAAGTCGTCGCCCATCGTCGTGCCCTTCGTCCACCAAGGTTGTCGTATGAACAGACGACTCAGCCCCGCGGAACGTGACCCGGCCTGTCCAGAACGACGCTGACGGCCGTCTCGGTCGGTTGTGACCAAAGAACGGTCACGGTCCTCCCTGCGACGGACGTCAGCCCCGCCCTGGACAGGCCGAGGGCTGAGCCGACGATTCAGGAAGGCTGCTTTACTGCCTGCTCGCCGCGCTCGACGAGACCCCGGTAGATGTCCTGGGCCCGGTTCTGCGCGGTCGAGACGTTACGCTTCACGGCCTCACTGTCCAGGTCGCGGGCCCGGCTCTGCAGCCCGGCCGCGTACGACGGTAGGTCGGCCGCCAGCGTCCGCAGCTCGCGGGGGAGGCTGCGCAGGTCGTCCGGCAGCGTCGCGGCGTTCCGCTGGAACTGGGCGGAGATCTCCGGGGCGTTGGCCACCAACCGGCGGAGCTGCTCGGCGAGCAGGTCGCCGACACCGGCAACGGCGTAGAGAGGCTCGGGCCACTGCTTGGCGTCGGTTCCGCTGTCCTGGCCGGGTCCGAGCTCGGCCGGCCCCGTGGAACTAGAGCCAGGCCCCGTGGGAGTAGACATGGTGATCCTCTCGCTGACGACGTCCGTACCCCCAAGGTAGGTCGCTCGCGCTAACACCTGCAAGCAGTCAGCTAGCACTTCAGGGTGCGTTCAGGGCCGCACCCTGAGAGACGTCAGGGGCGGCGGTTGCCGCCGAGCGTCCCGGTGCGTCCGCGGCCGTGCTCGTCGAGCGGGACTGTTTCGGGCTCCTCTGCGGCGCCGGTGCCCATCGGTGCGACCCGTCGCCGCCCCAGTTCGTCCCCGCACTGGTCGACGACGGACCGCACCCGCCCGGACACGTCGGTGACCTGACGTCGTTCGTGCCGGAACGTGCGGAGCACTCGGGCCAGCTCGTCGTCGGTCCGCCGGGCGACGTCGGCGAGGTCGACGTCGGCGACCAGGCGCTCGACCCGTCGCCGTCGGCGATGGGTGGGCGAGTTGTCGGGGTCGGCGCGGAGCCGGAAGACACGAGCCAGCCGGCCCCCGGCGGAATGGTCGTCGGCCGGGAGAGCGTCCGGTGCGAGTTCGGTGGTGCCGTCGAAGACGATCGCCGCGCGCCGCCGCTGTTCAGCGGTGACCATCGCGATCCGTTCGTCCAGCAGGTGGCCGAGGCGGTTGAGTTCGGCGAGTTCGGCGAGCGCTTCGTCACGGCGGTGGCGTACCTCGGGCGTCCGCAGGTCGGTGAGGCCCCGCAGGTAGCCGGAATCGAGCACGCGATCGATCCGCCGTCTCCCTCCTGGTACGACATCCGTCATGCCTTTGCTCCCTCGCACGGCGCGGATTCGCAGGCCAGTGGTGTGGCGGGTTGCCCACCGCGTCTGGAGCATCCTGGCATGCGGGAGCGGGCCGGGTGAGGGTTGAGCCAGCTTTTGGCACGGGTGCAATGCCTAAACAGTTACATTTCAGCCACAAACTCCTGTGAGACACCCGCTATTTGAGACAAGATCTCACGTTTTCGGGACGGCCCACTCAAATCCGCAGGTCAATCCCTGTATCGACGTGACGAAAACCGTCAGGCGGTCTCGAGCGCCGGCTCGACGGCGGCTCGGGTCTCGCCGATGAAGAGGTCGGCGTCGTCCGGGGTGGAGCGTTTGATCAAGCCCAGCGCGATCGTGCCGAGCTCCCAGTGGCGCACCGCGGTGCCGACAAATCCGACCGCGCGAGCCTCGCGCCCGTCCGTGCTCCGTCCCAGGGTGATCGGCGTGCCCTGCGCGGGGAGCTCCTCGCTGACGCCGTCGAGGTGCAGCAGCACCAGCCGGCGCGGTGGACGACCGAGGTTGTGGACCCGGGCGACGGTCTCCTGCCCGCGGTAGCAGCCCTTTTCCAGGTGCACCGCGGTCGGGATCCACTCCGGTTCCTGGACGATCGTCCGGTGGTCGGTCTCGAAGCGCAGCCGCGGACGACGGTCGGCGACCCGCAGCGCCTCGTACGCCCAGACGCCGGCGAGCGGAGCAGCCAGCCGGTCGACGGTCGCGTCCAGAGCGGCGCGCGGTACCAGTAGATCGGCGGCCACCTTGCCCGGCCACGGCATCCGGCGGACGAACCCGCCGTCGGGCAGCGCGGTCAGCGCATATGCCTCGGACGGGAGCGCCACCCCCAGCCGCGCGATCGTCTCGGTGGTCTTCGGCCCGACCACCGACAGCACCGCCCACGCGGCGGACACGTCGGCCGGCTCGACCCGCATGAAGAAGACCATCTTCTGCAGGTAGCCGAGCAGGTCGGCGGTGGTGCCCGGCTCGACGTCCAGCCAGGCCGTCTCGCCGTCGTCGGCGACCTGTGCGTGGTGCTCGACGTGCCCGTGCGGGGAGAGCACCAGCGCCTCGGTGCCGTGCCAGGGCGCGAGCCCGGACAGGTGCTGGGACGTGAGGCTGTGCAGCCAGGTCAGCCGGTCGGCGCCGGGGACCGCGATCACCCCGCGGTGGCTGCGGTCGACCACGCCGACGTCCTCGGCGAGCTGCCGTTGCTCACGGAACGGGTCGCCGTAGTGGGCGGCGACTCCGGTGTCCGCCCCTTCGGCGAGCACTGCACCGGGACGAGAAGCGAGTGGGCTGGTCACGACGACACCTCCGGGGATCCGGTAGGTGCAGCGGTCTCGGGCTCGCAAGTATTTCCGTCGCTGCAATCGCCGCAGACGCCGAACAGCGCCACGTGCCCGACGTCCATGCTGAAACCGCGCTCGTCGGCCAGCCGGCCCGCGAGCTCGGCGAGCATTCCGGTCGGGGCCTCCGACACCGTCCGGCACATTCGGCAGACCAGGTGGAAGTGCTGGTCGGCGGCGAGGTGGTAGGTCGTGGCGGTGTCGATCAGGTGGGTGTGCCGCACCAGGCCGATCTGTTCGAGCAGCTCGAGCGTCCGGTAGACGGTGGTGAGGTTGATACCCGCCGCGGTCTGCGTCACCTCGGCGTGCACCTGTTCGGGGGTGGCATGGCCCAGCCGCTCGACGGCCTCCATGACGAGTTGCCGCTGAACGGTCATCCGGAGCCCGCGGGAGCGCAGCGCATCGGTCAGTGACGGGAGCGCCATGACTCCATGTTATTCACTGAGGTTTTTTCCGGCTCGGTTCGCCCCTTCGCTGTTCAGGGCCCGAGTTCTGCGAAGACCTACCGCGGGGCGCCGGACCGGAAAAAACTTCACTACGGTTTCCGGCATGGCTACCCGTGCGCTCGCTGTCCTCGGCCGGGGTCTCCTTCCGGTCGACACACTCATCGCCCGTGCCGACGACGCCGGCCTGACCCGCGGCGACGGCGTATTCGAGACCATCCACGTCCGGTACGGCAAACCCTGGCAACTGGACGAGCACCTGGCCCGCATGGCCGGTTCGGCGCGGATCCTCGGCATCAACCTCCCGCCGGCCTCGGAGCTGGCCGCGCTGGTGGAGTCGGTGTGCGCCGAGGCCACGGACGACGAGGAGGTCGGCGTCAAGATCGTCTGCACGCGCGGACCCGACACCGGCCAGCCGGAGCCGCCGACCGTGTTCGCGACGATGTTCGACGTCTCACCGGCGCAGCGTCAGGGCCGCCGGGACGGGATCTCGGTCGTGACGGTCACGCTCGGCGTGACCGCCGACGTGCGGTCCGGAGCGCCGTGGCTGCTCGGCGGCGCGAAGACGCTCTCGTACGCGGTGAACATGGCGGCGCTGCGGTACGCCGCGGCGGCGGGCGCGGACGACGCGCTGATGCTCTCGGTCGAGGGAACGGTGCTGGAGGCGCCGACCGCGACCGTGGTGTGGGCGGCCGACGGGGCGCTGCGGACCGTGCCGGTGGACACCGGGATCCTCGCCGGTACCACCGTGAACTACCTGCTCGACCGGGCCGGTGAGCTGGGGCTGCGGGCCGAGCGCACCCGAGCACACCTGGACGATCTGTACGCGGCGGACGAGGCGTGGCTGTGCTCGAGCGTGCGGGGGGCGGCTCGGATCACCGCGCTGGACGGCAAGCCGATCGGGGAGCGCGGGCTCACCGAAGGGGTACAGCGAATCCTCGGATTTCCGCTCCCGGAGAACACCGAAAAATAGCGTTGCCGACCCTCGGAGACCGACGTAGATTCGAGCTACACGAGAGGGGAGGTGGTCCAAAGTTGAATACTTATCGGACTCGTGAGGTGGCTACTTCCTAGCCGCCCATCGGACTCCGGTCCGAACCGTCGCCTGAGACGTAGACGGCGGTAAGGCAAACCAAGGTAACCACCGACCCCTCGGGCTGCCGGCCTCGTCCGACCGGCCCCGTGCGTAAGCACGGGAACCAGCCCGAGGGGCTTTTTTTGTGGGCGGCCCGCCCAGGACGACGCTGCCGAGCGGGCGCGACCACTTGAGTACGACCAATACGCGGCGCGGTCGCGCCCGATCGGCAGGCCCCGCCCTGGGCGGGCTCCCCGTTCAAACAAATGCGCGCGCTCTGGCGGCGCTTAACCGCCGATTCGCTTGAGGCGGGCGGATAGGTGCGGGGTCAAATCGTGGCCCGTTGCGGCCATGTCGACCGCATAGAGCAGATCGCCCTCGACGATGCCGTAGAGACGGTGGTTCGCCGAAACTTCTTTGGCGGTCGCGGTACGCACGACCGCGTCGGTGCTCAGCTCCACTTTCAGCCCGTCGATCTCGCCGACGTACACCTCGACGAACCCGGTCGGGTGCGCGAGCAGCACCTCCACCGAGTCGTCAGCCTGCGGACGCCACCACCCGACCTCGCGCGCCGCCGGGCGGATCGGCCGCCCCTCGGCGTCGATGAGCCAGGTCCGCGACTCGTACGCGAGGAACGGCCTGCCGTCGTGGCTGAACCGCACCTCTTGGGCGTAGTCGAAGTCCTCGATGTCGGGGTACCCGCCCTTGCCGGTACCCCGCCACAGGCCGACGAACGGCAGCAGGCCCAGCAGCGACTCGTGCAGGTTCGGCCCGGACCGGAGGTCGTGGGTCTCCTCGTACGGGTAGCCCGCCGGATCGGTCACGATCAGCGCTGGCCCTGATAGAGCCGGTAGACGACGTACGCGCCGAACCACGCGATGAGGAGGAAGGCCGCGATCAGCAGCACCAGGAAGAAGGTCTCGAGCACGTGTCGAGTCTAGGGCGAGAGACCGCCCGGAGTGCGCGTGGCCCTCAGCACAGTGTCGCGAGCCGCGGGCGCCGGGACGCCAGCCTGACGGGTCGACCCCCTAAGGTCTGCTCATGAGCCGCTCACTGGTCGTGAAGGTGACAGCCGGAGCGGATGCTCCCGAACGCTGCGCGCAGGCGTTCACGGTCGCCGCCACGGCAGTCGCCGCCGGAGCGGACGTCTCGCTCTGGCTCACCGGGGAGTCGTCCTGGTTCGCGTTGCCCGGCCGCGCCGCAGAGTTCGAACTACCGCACTCCGCGCCGCTGTCCGAACTACTCTCCGCGCTGCTGGCGACCGGCCGGGTCACGCTGTGCACCCAGTGCGCCGCGCGGCGGTCGATCGAGGAGAGCGACGTGCTGCCGGGCGTCCGGATCGCCGGCGCGGCCGTCTTCGTCGAGGAAATCCTCGCCGACGGCACCCAGGCACTCGTCTACTAGCCGCACGTCCGCGTGATGAAGCGGACGATCGCCAGCACCGCGTTGGCGTCCAGCACGATCGGCATCTGCACGGACTCGCCGCCCTCGAGCTGAATGACCGCCGAGATACCGACCTCCGCGAACACGATCACCCTGGCCTTCGTGCAGTCGGCGATCGTCCACCGCAGCGTCGTCGGCGGCGTCTGCATCTTGACGAAGCTGACCGGGAGCGGCGCGGACACCACCGAGAGTCCCGGCGTCGGCGTGCGGATCTCCCGCACCGCCGCCGCGCTGGTGTCCTGCTGGGTGATCCGGATCGGGGTCACCAGTTCGGTGCCCAGGTCGGCCGGATCCCCGTGCAGCTCGGCGGTGATCCAGAGGTTGCTCGCCGCGCTCTGGCACTTCTGCCGAGCGGTGTCGACGACCAGCGTGGTGTCGTCGGAAAGCCGGACCCGGATCTCCTGGTCCGGACGTCCCTCCGGGGTGACCGTCAGCATGATCGTCCGCGGTGCGGACGTCGGCCCGCCGGTCGAGCAGGAGTGCGTCACGTCCAACGAGATCCAGGCGTCCTGGCCCGCGCGCACCTGCGCCCCGCGGCTGACGGTCCGCAGGTGCGACGTGAAGCGCCTGTCGTCCAGCCGGGCGGCCCGGACCCGGAGGTCGGTCGGTCCACTGTTCGTCACCACGACGCGGAGCGTCCAGGGCTGTCGTGCGCCGGTCCAGCTCGCGCTGCTGGCGGCGTCCTCGGCCACGCGGGCGGTGAGCCGGACGGTGTTCCGCTGCTTCTCGGCGGCCTGCTGGGTGTCCCACTCGTGCACGGTCGCACCACCGAGGACGGCGCCCGCAACGAACGCGACGATCGCGAGCAGGCGGGTGGAACGAGCCCGGCTCCATCGTTGGAGGCGTCCGACGAAGGCCGGCCCCCGCGGGGGTGGCTCGTCGGCCTCCGCCTCTTCGGTAGAAGGTTCCGGTGGCGCTTCCACCTCCGGTAATGGTTCCGGCGCGGGCTCGTACGGTTCCGATTCGGACGACGGGTCGCGCAGCGGCGCCCGGGGGAGCGGGACGACCGGCTCGGGTGCAGCCCAGCGTCGTGACGGCTCCCAGCTGCCCTGGCTGAGCACGTCGAAGTCGGGGACGGGCGTCGCGCCGGAGTCGTCCATCTCGTCCCAGTAGGCAGGCGCCCGGCTCACGTGGCGGGGAGCCGTCTCGTCCGACTGCTGTTCGGGGGCGGATTCTTCCGGCTGGGCACCGTCCCGGGAGGCGTGGCTACGCCGTCGGGCCATTCCCTCAGGGTAGGAGTTCGTCGGCCCCCCAGGCCAGGAGGAACACCAGGATCAGCACGACGAAGGCCCGCCCGGCGGAACGCCGGCGCGAGCCTTCGTCGTGCAGCGTGGATCAGGCAAGAACGAGGCTGGCCTGGTTCACACCCTTGTCGGCCGAGACCGCGGTCTGGCCGGACTTGTTCGAGTGGAGCGCCCGGACCGTCCATTCGCCCGGCGCCGCGAAGAACCGGAACTGGCCAGTCGCCGACGAGACGACCTCGGCGGTGAACTCGCCGGTGGAGTCGAGCAGCCGGACGAACGCGCTCGGTACCGGCGAACCGTCGCCGGACGTCACGATGCCCTGGATGACCGTTTCCTTGGTCGTGTCGATGCCTTCGGTGCTCAGGTCGTTGCCTTGCTCAGGAGCTCCGCACATATTTAGACGTCCTTCTCGATCGGAACGCCGATCAGCGAACCGTACTCGGTCCACGAACCGTCGTAGTTCTTCACGTTCTGGTGGCCCAGGAGCTCGCGCAGCACGAACCACGTGTGGCTCGACCGCTCGCCGATCCGGCAGTAAGCGATCGTGTCCTTGCTGTCGTCCAGGCCGACCTCGCCGTAGATCTTACGGAGGTCGTCGTCCGACTTGAACGTTCCGTCCTCGTTGGCGGCCTTGCTCCACGGCACGTTGAGCGCGGTGGGGATGTGGCCACCCCGCTGCGACTGCTCCTGCGGGAGGTGCGCCGGGGCGAGCAGCTTGCCGGAGAACTCGTCGGGCGAGCGCACGTCGACCAGGTTCTTGACGCCGATCGCGGCGACGACCTCGTCACGGAAGGCCCGGATCGAGGTGTCCTGCTCCTTGGCGGTGTAGGAGGTCGCGGCCCGCTGCGGCACGTCCTTGACGAGCTCACGCCCGTCGAGCTCCCACTTCTTGCGGCCGCCGTCGATCAGCTTGACGGCGTCGTGGCCGTAGAGCTTGAAGTACCAGTACGCGTACGCGGCGAACCAGTTGTTGTTGCCGCCGTAGAGCACGACCGTGTCGTCGTTGCCGATGCCCCGGCTGGAAAGCAGGGCCTCGAACTGCTCCTTGTTGACGAAGTCGCGGCGCACCGGGTCCTGAAGATCGGTCTTCCAGTCCAGCTTGATCGCGCCGGGGATGTGCCCGTTGTCGTAGGCCGTGGTGTCTTCGTCAACCTCAACGAACACGGTGTTCTCGGCGTTCAGGTTCTTCTCGGCCCAGTCGGTCGAGACGAGCGCGGACTCGCGGCTCATGCAGACACTCCTTCGGGTGGGGTTTTGTCGGTGGGGAGGATGTGCGCTCGGCGGGGCGTCACGCCGCGCGAGCCCGGGTGAAGCGGGAAATCAGCAGTCGCCCGCGAAGGTACGCGAGGCAACCGAGGCAGAGCCCGAACGCCGCGTTGAGAAACGCCGCGACCAGCGCCCCTGCGGTGGCCACGACTCCGACGACCGGCGCGCCGGCGAGGTAACCGACGGCAGCGACCGTTGCGAACACGAAGCCGACCCCCTGCGCGAAACGCACCGGGGCGGCGTCCTCGCGCTCGGTGGCCGGCGCGAGCCGCGGTGCGACCAGGACGCGGTAGAGCACCCCGTACGGTGCGACGCCCAGGCCGACGAACGCGCCGAGAGCGAACACCACTGCTTGCGCGGCGACCAGCCAGCCGGAACCGGTGACCAGGACGACCGCGAGGACGGCCGTGGTCACCCAGGCGGCGAACCGCGGCCCGCGTGGGTCAACGTGCGGAGGGGATAACTTCGACATGAATCTCCTGACATCCAGGGGCTGGGGTTGTCAGGGCGACGGTCACGCGGTCAGCGGAGCGGAGAGGTGCTCAGCGCGCATCGCCCGGCGTCAGGCCGGGGGACACAGGCAGCTACCGACACGGCAGAGGTCTACCGCGCGGCGCTTCGTGAGCAGGGAGCTCATGGGGGTCAGCGTAGCAAACGCTCGACGACCCCTGTCCCGAAATGCGGGACGCGGCTCCTGATGTGCGGGACAACCAATCGGCTGGCGTGGAATTCCTACCCGTAAACGGGGATTTATGGGCCCGGAGAAAGAAACGGGCCGACCGCGGCGAGGACGTCGTCCCGGCGCGGTTGTCCCACGGCACGGCCGGCGATCCGCCCGTTGCGGTCGACCAGCAGCGTCGTCGGGGTGCTCCGAACGTCGAGCACTCGGACGACGTCCAGGTGCGATTCGGCGTCAACCTCGACGTGTGCGGTCTCCGGAAGGCGGCTGACCACGTCTTTCAAGACCTGGCGAGTCGCCCGGCAGGGCGCGCAGAACGCCGACGAGAACTGCACCAGCGTGACCGCGGCGTTCCCGGGCTCGATCCCCAGCTGCGCCCACACCCCGGCCCCGGCCGCAGCCTCGGCCCCGACTCCAGCCGCCTCGGCCCCAGCCGCCTCGGCCCCAGCCGCGCCTCCAACGGCGCTGGCCTCGGCTCCGGCGGCCTGGCCGGCGGGCGAGCCGGCCGCCTCAGCCCTCGCGGCCGGGGTCGGGATCGGGGCTGCGGGCGGGTCGGCGGCCGCGACCGGGCGGACGCGGCCGGTGCGGGCGCGCCACACCAGGCCGCCGACGGTCGCGGCGGCCAGCACCACCACGAGCACGACGACCCGCACCCACACGCTGTCCATGACCGCCGCAACACCCGGCGCGCCGGGACCCTTCCCGCTACTGAACCAGTGGGACGTTCGTCGCGCTGCCGGTGACGGCCAGCGAGCCGTTGCTCGCGGTCACCTTGTCGAGCTTTACCTCGAACGGCAGCTGGAGCGCCACCGGCTGGGCGAACTGGTCGGTGATCCGGTCGACGACCGCGGTCGGCACCGTGACACCCGCCGCGCTGACCGAGCCGACGTCGAACGTCAGCGTGTCGCCGTTCAGCTTGGGCGTGACGTCCGCCTGCACGTCGACCGTGCCGACGACGGGGATCGCGACCGGCAGGGTCGCCCGCAGGGCGGACCCGGAGCTCTCCAGCTTCAGCCCCTCCAGCCCGAGCCGGCGTGCCACCTCGTCGACGCTGAGTCGCCCGGTGCCCGTGATGCGATCGGCGGTGACGTCGTGCAGCGCACCGCCGCGCAGCACGTCCTGCGGGATCGAGACGTCCCGCAGCTGGAGGTCGACGCGGTCGACCTTGCCCTGCGGTGTGGTGACGTTCGTCAGGTGGACGTCGGCGCCGTCGAAGTTCCCCGAGATCAGCTGGGTGATGAACGGGAAGCCGACGGTCTCCACGTCGGTGCTCGCCGCCGGAGTGCCGTTGTCGCGCAGGTTCTGGGCGACCGCGTCGGTCAACCGGCCCTCGGCGGCATTGGCGACGACACGGTCGAGCGCAACCGCACCACCGCACACCACGACCAGCAGGATCACAACCAGGACGAGGCAGCCGGTGCCCCGCCGCTTTCCGGCTGCCATACACGTCCTCCAGGCGATCGACGTCAGACGCCGTGTGTACCAGGCGGACGCCAGGCCCGGGTCAGGATGTCAGGCCCGGGGTCAGAGGGTCAGGCCGGCCAGGTAACCGATCGGGGCCGCGACCGCGAGGGCCACCAGCGGTCCCAGCGCGGGACCGGCCAGGCCGCCGGTCGGTCGGCCGCCCGCGGCGATCCGGCCGGCACGCGCGAAGTCGACGCCGAGGTCGGCGAGTACCGCCGCGGTGCCGACCAACCACCCGACCAGCGTCGCTGGGCCGAGCGCGAGGTTCAGCCCGAGCTGGACGGCGAGCGCCGACGCCCCGGCGGCCACCGCACTCCCCAGCGCGAGTCCCACCACGCCGCGCGGCACGTCCCGGTGGGCGGCCGGACGCGGCAGCACCAGGTCGGCCAACCGCGCGATCACCATCGCCACAGCGGCCGCGGCCACGATCAGCGCCACGAGGTCGGGATTCTCGGCCTGCCGCAGCGCGACGGTCGCCGCGAGCGCGATCACCGCGACCGCCATCGTCAGCGTCGACCCGAACGCCTCGGTGACGTTGCGCCGCTTGACCCCGCGGGCCAGCTGGGTGAACGTCGTCGCGCCGAACGCGCACGCGAGCACCGCGACCAGCCCGCCTGCTCCGCGTTCGCCGGTGGCTAGCGCGACGGCGTCGGCCGCGATCGCGGTGAGCACCCCGACGACGGCCGTGCCGCGCGTCCCCGGCGGGCGGGTCACCAGACACCAGGCGCCGACCAGCGCCAGCTGGGCGAGCAGGATCGCGATCGCGTACGGGAGCGGTCCGGCGAACGCGGCACCGCCGAGAACCGCGCCGCCGACGAGCGCGGTGACTCCGGCGACCGTCGCAGCGCTGGTCACCAGGCTGGCACCCTCAGTAATCGATGCGTCACCGAGCGGCTCCGAGCCCAACGGTTCAGATCGGGGACGCGGCTGCACGCCCCGATCGTGCCAGACCCCAGAGGCGTCGTCGGTGGTCACGGGGTGCCCGGTTCGAGCAGCCAGCGTCCGAGTCGATCGGCCAGCCGCACCGGCAGCCGGTTCTCCGCGTGCGCAAAATCCGGCTCCAGCCAGACGGTCGCGTTGTCACCCGCTGCAGCGGCGAGCGCGAGCGGGTGCTCGATCGGGAAGTAGTGGTCGATCAGCCCGTGCACGAGGAGTACCGGTGTGGGGGCGATCGCCGGCATCAGCTCCAGCGGCGACGGCGGGACCGCCAGCGTGATCGGTGCCAGCCGCACCTTGAAGAACGTGCGGGCCACGAGCCGCCCCGGCAGGCTCTCGATCAACACGTGTACCGCTCGCATCGACGGGGTGTCCCGCACGAACCACCGTGACGGGGTGCTGACCGCGGCCACCGCGTCGACGCCTCCGCGGACCGCGGCATGGCACAGCGCGACCGCGGCGCCGAACGAGAAGCCGACGGTCACCACCCGGGGGTAACCCTTCCGGCGTGCCCACTCCACGGCGGCGGCCACGTCGGCGACCTCCGGGCCGCCCATCGCCGACAAGCCGCCGCTGCGTCCGTGCCCGCGCAGTTCGATGACAAAAACGTCGGCTCGACGCCGCAATCGGACGACGAGCCGTCGCACTGCGGCAACACGCGCGTGACCGGTGAAGCCGGGAACGAAAATGATCAAAGTGTCGGAAGTGCGCTCGGATCGGCCCTCGGAAGTGCCTCGTCCGGCTACCGATGCGGCTGGCCACCATGAACCGAAAAGCTGAATCTGGTCCTCTGTGAGAAGGAGCACCGGTTCTCCGCTGTCCACTGTTGTTATCCTGCCCGTAACGCCCCGGACCGCGCGTAGCGGGGCTGACCTGGGCAGCGCCGCCCGACCGGATCGCTACACCGGAGGTGGCCCATGGAAATCCTCCTGATGACGGCAGGCGTCGAAGCCGAGGCCGCGACCGTCCTTCCCGCCCTGGATCTTCTTGGACACACCGTCCGGACCGCTCCGCGCGACCTGAAGGCATTGCTCGGTGGCCCGACCCCCGACGCCGTCATGGTGGACGCCCGTGGCGACCTGGCCGGCGCCCGGTCGACCTGTCGGCTGCTGCGCACCACCGGCCTCACCGTTCCGCTGTTCGCCGTGCTCACCGAGGGCGGTCTGGTCGCCCTCAACGCCGAGTGGGGCGTCGACGACATCCTGCTCACGACGGCCGGCCCGGCCGAGGTCGAGGCTCGCCTCCGGCTCGCGACCGGCAAGAACGGCAACGAGGCCGCGGACGATGAGCCCGGCGTCGTCCGCGCGGGCGAGCTGGTCATCGACCCGCAGACCTACTCGGCCCGGATCAAGGGCCGGCCGCTCGACCTCACCTACAAGGAGTTCGAGCTTCTTCGCTTCCTCGCCCAGCACCCGGGCCGGGTTTTCACCCGTGACCAGCTGCTCCGCGAGGTCTGGGGCTACGACTACTTCGGTGGCACGCGCACCGTCGACGTTCACGTCCGTCGTCTGCGTGCCAAGCTCGGCAGCGAGCACGAGGCGCTGATCGGCACCGTGCGGCAGGTCGGGTACAAGTTCGTCACGCCGCCGCCGCGGACCCTGCCCGAGTCCGACCCGATCCTCAGCGTCGTCTGACGCCCTACAGTTCCGGGCGTGGCGACTGGTGAATTCCCGGGTCCGGCGGAGATCAAAGCGGTACTGGCTCTGAACGAGGCGGCAACCGCGACCGACGGCGTCGGACCGCTCTCCGAGCAGACGATCCTCGCGCTGAAAAATCCCGCCGAGTACCCGGACGTCGTTCATCTCTTCGCGCGTGAGGGCGACGAGATCGCCGGCTACGCGCAGGTCGCGCCGGGTGACCCGGCGTCCGGCGAGGTCGTCGTGCATCCGGCCGCCCGTGGCCAGGGTTTCGGGCGGCGGCTTGTGGAGTCGGCGCTCGCGGCTGCCCACGGGCCGCTCGCGATCTGGGCGCACGGTGAGCACCCGGCCGCCGTCGCGCTGGCCGGCTCGCTGGGGCTGCAGCGGTCGCGGGTGCTGTCCAAGATGTGTCGGTCGCTGGAGCGTCCGCTGCCGCCGGTCCGGTTGCCGGACGACGTCCGGCTGCGGTCGTTTGTCGTCGGGGCGGACGACGCCGCCTGGCTGCGCGTCAACGCACGGGCCTTCGCCTCCCATCCGGAGCAGGGGAAGTGGACCCAGCACGACCTGGAGGTGCGCCAGCGCGAGCCCTGGTTCGACGCTGCGGGTTTCCTGCTGGCCGTGCGCGGAGACGACGTGCTCGGCTACCACTGGACGAAGCGGGAGCTCAGCCCCGACGGCACCCCCGGCCCGGAGGGTGAGGTGTACGTCGTGGGCGTCGATCCGGATGCGCAGGGCCTCCGGCTGGGCACCGCACTCACGATCGCCGGCCTCGAGCACCTGGCGCGCGCAGGTGCGACCGAGGGAGTCTTGTACGTCGACGAGTCGAACGAGCGCGCTGTCCGCGTGTATGCCGGGCTCGGGTTCGAGGTGTGCGAGACGCACGTCATGTACTCGAATCGGTAGCAACCGAACTGCACCCGTGCGGTGACTTAACAGGCCAAAAGCCCAATCCGTACGTTAAGGGGCATGAGGCGTTGGTCGGCTGGGTTGTGCGTGCTGTGCGCGGGGGCGCTCGCGTCCGCGGTCGGGGATCGATCGGCGAGCGCGGACACTCGTGAGCCGGAGGCCACGGTTCTGAGCGCGGAGCTCCGTGCCGCCGAAGTACGGTCGGTGCGGTTTACCGGCCTCGAGCGCGAGGGCGCCACCGCTGGTCAGGTCACCATCGATGCGGGCAGGCTGGTCGCGCGTGGGGTCGTCCGGGCTGCTTCTACCGGCCAGTCCGGCGCGACCGCCGCTCTTGACCGCTTCGAGTTCGCCGCGCTCGGTGCAGTGCTGCTGCGCGTTGAACGGGTCGACGCGCAGGTGCGGTGTCCGGGGTCGGCCGCGCCGACCGCGAACGCGGTCGTCTCCGGTGTCCGTGAGTACGCGCCGCCTCGCGCCGATGGGGTGCAGGTCCGGGCCGAACTGCACAAACACACCGCGGTGGACGAGAGGGGAGCGCGCACCGCAGTCGAGGTGCGGATCGTCGCGACAGCGCAGGCCCTCGCGCCGGTCGAACTCGGCACGCTGCGGCTCGCCACCGCCCGATGCGCGGTCCCCGCCCCCACAACCCGAGCCGCCCAACCGCCCCCAGCCCTGCCCAGGGAAGCTGCCCCGCCCAGGGAAGCGGCCCCGCCCAGGGAAGCGGCCGCCTCCGCGGACAGCAGCTCGGTCGCGGCCACGGAATCCCCAGCGGCCGCGCCCGCAGGCACGAACTCGGCCGCGCGCACGCCCGCGTCCGCGTCCGCGACGCCACCCGCGACTGCGGCTTCGCCTGCGGCGGCGGCGCTGCCTGCGGTGTCGCCTGCGCCTGGGGCGGTGTCGTCTGTGCCCGTGGCGGGGGTGGGGACGCCGCCGGGGCCGGCGGTGGGAGCGGTGTCGCCTTCGGCTGCGGCGGGGTCGGCGCCGGCTAGGGCGGCGGCTTCGGGGGCTTCGGGGCGGGCGGCGGCGTCTGCGGGTGAGCACGCTGCGGCGGATCCGCTGCTGATCGCCCCGGCCGGACCTCCGGTCGCCAGGCTTCCGCAGCGCTTGCCCGCCGCGTCCGCGCCGTTGGCGTTCGACCGGCCTCCGGCCGCCGGGCTTCGCCCGCCGCGCCTCCGTTCGCCGCGTCTCCCCGCGGTGGGCCCGCACGCGCCGAGCGCGACCACGTCCAGCCCGGCCCTGCCGCCCACCCGTGTCCCGGCCGCCGATGCCCCGGGCCACGCCGCCGATGTGCCAGGCTGGGCCGCCGATGTCCCGGGCCGCGCTGCCGATGTCCCGGGCCGGCCTGCCGATGTCTCGGGCCGCGCTGCGGATGGGCCGGGTCGCGCCGCCGATGTCCCGGGCCGGGCCGCCGAAGGGCCGGGTCGCGCCGCGGATGTCCCGGGCCGCGCTGCGGAGGTGGCGGGTCGCGCTGCCGATCGGGCTACCGAAGGGCCGGGCCGGGCTGTGGAGGTTCCGGCGCGTGCCGTTGACGCCTCGGCGCGGCACCTCGCCGCGACGACCAGCACGCCTCGGCCTCCCGGCCCGCTGGAGGCGATGCTCGCGGTCGGCCTGATCAGCGCGTCGTTCCTCGCGGCGGGCCTCACGGCACGCGCGATCCGCCGTCTCAACCGTGGCCGATCCGGGGGTTGAACCTCGGCGGATCGGGCACAGTCCTTCTCCAAAGGACGGTCGTCTGCGCTGGGGAGGCCCCCGTGGCGAAGAAGCGTCGGTTCCTCGGTGCGCTGTCCGGAGGCGTGGTGACCGCGCTCGCGCTGGTGACTGCGGTCCCCGCGGTTGCCGCCACCCCACCCCAGGGTCGCCCCACCGCGGTAGGACACGGTGGCGCTGTCTCGTCGGTCGACCCGGACGCCACCGCGATCGGCATCGAGGTTCTCCGTCGCGGCGGCAACGCGGTCGACGCGGCGATCGCCACCGCCGCCGCGCTCGGCGTCACCGAGCCGTACTCGGCCGGCATCGGCGGCGGCGGCTTTTTTGTCTACTACGACGCCAAGCGCAAGAAGATCAGCACGATCGACGGCCGCGAGACCGCACCGGCGAGCTTCACGCCGACGGTCTTCACCGAGAACGGCACCGCGATCCCGTTCGCGGAGGCGGTGACCAGCGGCCTCTCCGTCGGCGTCCCCGGCACCCCGCTGACCTGGCAGCAGGCGCTCGACACCTGGGGCACTCGCTCACTGTCCCAGTCGCTGGCGCCGGCCACCGCCCTGGCGAAGAAGGGCTTCGTGGTCGACACGACGTTCCGGGCGCAGACTGCGGCGAACGCGGCCCGCTTCGCCGACTTCCCGGCGACCCGCGCGCTGTTCCTGCCGGGTGGCCAGCCGCCGACCATCGGCACCACGCTGCGCAACCCCGACCTGGCACGGACGTACGAGCAGCTGGCGCGCGGTGGAGTGCGGCAGTTCTACACCGGTCCGATCGGTGCGGACGTCGTCCGGACCGCGCAGAACCCGCCGGTCGACCCGGCTGCCACTCGAATCGTGCGCAAGGGTCAGCTCACCGCAGCCGACCTGGCCCGCTATACAGCGCCGTTCCGGGCACCGACCCGCGTCGGTTACCGCGGTCTGGACGTGTTCAGCATGGCGCCACCGTCCTCCGGCGGCACCACCGTAGGGGAGGCGCTCAACATCCTCGAACGCGTCGGCCTGAAGGGCGTCGATCAGACCCAGTACCTGCACCGCTACCTGGCCGCGACCACCCTGGCGTTCGCCGACCGCAATCGCTGGGTGGGTGATCCGGCGGCAGTCGATGTGCCGGTGCGGGAGCTGCTCTCCGACCGGTTCGCCGCGACCAGGGCCTGCTTGGTCGACCCGGAGAAGGCGCTGACCACCCCGCAGGCACCGGGTGACCCGCGCACCGCGGGCTCGGACTGCGCCCAGCCCGCCGGTGCTCCGTCCGGCGCCGCGTACGAGGGGCCCTCGACGACGCACCTGACCGTCGCCGACAAGTGGGGCAACGTCGTCGCCTACACGCTGACGATCGAGCAGACCGGCGGGTCGGCGATCACGGTTCCCGGGCGGGGTTTCCTGCTCAACAACGAGCTCACCGACTTCAGCTTCACGCCGGTGACCCCGGGCGCCCCGGACCCGAACCTGCCCGGGCCGGGCAAGCGTCCGCGCAGCTCGATGGCCCCGACGATCGTTCTCGACCACGGCAAGCCGCTGCTCGCACTCGGCTCGCCTGGCGGCGCGACGATCATCACGACCGTGCTGCAGGTGCTGCTCGGCCGGCTGGACCGGGGGCTGACGCTGCCGCAGGCGATCGCGGCGCCCCGGGCGTCCGGCCGTAACGGGGCGGCCGTCGAGGCCGAGCCCGGGTTCGACACGGCTGCGCTGACTGCACTCGGCTGGTCGTTCACCGACGTCGCGGAGATCGGTGCCGTGGCTGCCGTCGAGTTCTTGCGGGACGGCCGTATCGTCGCGGCGGCCGAGCCCAGTCGTCGAGGCGGCGGTTCGGCGGCTGTGGTTCGGCCCTAGGCCTCGCATCCGAGCCACCGTGATGCTGCTAACTTCAGCCGCGGCGAGCGCTTCCGCACCGTCGGTAGTGTCCGTCAGAGGCATTAGTGCAATTTCCGTATTCCGTGGGTAACCTGCGGCTCTACACGTGACGCCCGCCCGCTTTGGGAATTTTTGTCCGAAACTACTCAGCGTGAGGAAGTTCCGGCCGATGCGGGATTGTGATCGCGGCGCGTGATCTCGTTCACCTAATGGCCACTGACCTGTGCAGAGACGGTTAATTCCGGAACCTGCGGTGTTCACCGTGCGTTCATTTAGGCCCGGGGAGCGCGTCACTTTCGCTACCTAGCGTTCCGAACGACCGGCGACGGAAGCCGGCCCCAGAGGACTGGGCAGTAACCCCTCGGAGGGACTTGAACGTGAAGCTGCACCGCACTGGCGCCATCGCCGGGATTGCGCTTGCCAGCCTGCTCGCCATCTCCGCCTGTGGTTCGGACAACACCGAGACCGCGAGTTCTGACGGCAGCGCGAGCAGCAACCCGAACTGCGCGGAGGGCCAGATCTCCGCTTCCGGCTCGTCCGCCCAGAAGACCGCGATGAACGCCTGGACGACGGCGTACGCCAAGGACTGTGGCGCGCAGATCAACTACAGCCCCACCGGTTCCGGCGCGGGCGTCAAGGAGTTCACGGCCGGCAAGGTCGCGTTCGCCGGTTCGGACTCCGCCCTCAAGGACGACGAGCAGACCGCCGCTGACGCGCGCTGCAAGACCGGCAAGGCCATCAACATCCCGGGTGTGGCGACCGCCGTCGCGATCGTCTTCAACGTGAACGGCGTCGACAAGCTGACGCTCGACCCGGCCACGATCTCGAAGATCTTCCAGGGCCAGATCAAGACCTGGAACGACCCGGCGATCGCCAAGACCAACTCCGGCGTGACCCTGCCGTCGACCGCGATCTCGATCGTCTTCCGCTCGAAGGACTCGGGCACCACCGACAACTTCACCAAGTTCCTCGAGGCGCAGACCCCGGAGACCTGGAAGCTCGGCACCGGTAAGGGCTGGAAGGGCACCGTCGGCACCGGCGCGCCCGACTCGGCCGGCGTTGTCTCCGCGGTGACCGGCAAGGACGGCTCGATCTCCTACGTCGACGCCCCCGACGCCAAGAAGAACAGCCTGAAGGCCGCCGCGCTCGACACCGGTGCCGGCGCCGTCGAGATCTCCGACGAGACCGTCGGTAAGGCGATCGCCGCCGCCGAGCAGGACTTCGACGGCAACAACCTGAAGCTGAAGCTGAACTACGGTCTCAAGGAGGCCGGCGCGTACCCGGCCGTGCTCGTGACCTACCAGATCACCTGCGAGAAGGGCCTCACCGCCGACGAGGTCAAGCTGACCAAGGGCTTCCTCAGCTACGTGGTCAGCGACGCCGGGCAGACCGCTGCGGCGGACGCCGGCTACTCGAAGCTGCCGGCCGACCTGCTGACCAAGGCCCAGACCGCGGCCGCCGCGATCGCCTGACCTAGCAACGCCTGAGTTGTCCGTCGGCCTGGGCCGGGTGAGGACCGCATCGTCCTCACCCGGCCCGGGCGCGTGCAGACTTTATTGCCCCCAGGCCCCCGCGGCCGCTCGTCCAGAGGATGTTCGTCATGGCTGACCCCTCCACGCAACCAGCCACCACCGCTACTGCCCCCGCACCCCCTGACCGTCGGGGGACCGCGCCGGACAAGTCCAGCGGGCTGGGTGGACAGAAGTCGACCCGCGGTGGTGACGCGGCCTTCAAGTTCATCTCGACCGGCGCCGGGGCCATTCTGCTCTTGATCATGGGCGCGATCGCCGCGTTCCTGGTCTACAAGTCGATCGATGCGTTCACGTCGAACGACGGCAACTTCTTCACCGAGAAGACGTGGACTCCGGACCCGCCCGAGCCCGGTGGTCCGTCGGTGTTCGGTATCGCCGCGCTGACCTACCACACGGTCGTCACCGGCATCATCGCGATGCTCATCGCGGTTCCGGTCGCGATCGGTATCGCGCTGTTCATCACGTTCTACGCGCCGCGTCGCCTCTCGCAGGGTCTGGCCTACCTGGTCGACCTGCTCGCCGCGGTGCCGTCGGTCGTCTACGGCCTCTGGGGTCTGTTCTTCCTCGTCCCGAACATGACCGGTCTGACGCTCTTCCTGGACCAGTACCTCGGCTGGATCCCGCTGTTCGACTACCGGCCGGACGACATTCCCGGCAACCGATCGGACTTCACCGTCGGCATCGTGCTCGCGGTGATGATCCTGCCGATCGTCGCGGCGATCACCCGCGAGGTCTTCCGCCAGGTCCCGCCGGCCCATGTGGAGGGTGCGCTGGCGCTGGGTGCGACGCGCTGGGAGATGATCCGACTCTCGGTGCTGCCGTTCGGCCGTGCCGGCATGGTTTCCGCCGCGATCCTCGGCCTCGGGCGCGCGCTCGGCGAGACGCTCGCGGTCACGATCATCCTGGCCAGCGCCTACAACGTGAGCATCCACATCACCGAGAACGGCGGCGTCACGTTCGCGTCGAACATCGCGAACAAGTACGACGAGGCCGGCGAGATCGGCACCAGCGCGCTCATCGCGTCCGGTCTCTGCCTGTTCGTCATCACGCTGATCGTCAACTCTCTGTCGCAGCTCATCGTGCGGCGCAAGAAGGAGGCCTGATCATGGCTACTCTCCAGGCTTCCCCCGACGAGCTGCGGGAGAGCAATCTCCGCGGGCAGAAGTTGCCGAACTGGTCCACGTGGGCGATCGGCGCCGGCTCCATCGTCCTCAGTGCGCTGATCTTCGCGTTCACCGGCGACAGCTTCAACGTGGCCCGGTTCGCGGTGCTGTCGGCGCTGCTGTTCGTCCTCGTGCTGACCGGCGTCAGCTTCGCGGTCGAGGGCCGCAGGCAGGCGACCGACCGGCTGTTCACGACGTTCGTCTACTCGGCGTTCATCCTCGCGATCGCGCCGCTGTTCTCGATCATCTACTACACGCTGTCCAAGGGCCTCAGCGTCATCAACGGTGGGTTCCTCACCCACTCGATGTTCACGATCAGCGAGGACAGCTTCGGCGGCGGCGCGTACCACGCGATCATCGGCACGCTGATCGTCACCGGGATCGCGGCCGTGTTCGCGGTGCCGATCGGCGTCCTGACCGCGGTCTACCTGGTCGAGTACGGCGAGGGGAAGAAGTTCGCCCGGCTGGTCAGCTTCTTCGTCGACGTCATGACCGGTATCCCCTCGATCGTCGCGGGTCTGTTCATCTTCACGTTCTGGCTGCTCACCCTCGGCTTCCAGAAGTCCGGGTTCGCCGGTGCGCTCTCGCTGGTCATCCTGATGCTGCCGGTCATCGTCCGGTCGACCGAGGAGATCCTCCGACTGGTCCCGCACGAGCTGCGTGAGGCGTCGTACGCGCTCGGTGTGCCGAAGTGGAAGACGATCGTCCGGGTCGTGCTGCCGACCGCGTTCAGCGGCATCGTCACCGGCGTCATGCTGGCGATCGCCCGTGCGATGGGCGAGACCGCACCGCTGCTGCTGCTCGTCGGCACCCAGGCAAAGATCAACTTCGATCCGACCACGGATGCCATGTCGACGCTGCCGACGTTCATCTACTCGCAGCTCGGCAGCGCGGCCGGCAACGCGGACGCGCCGGGCACCGCCCGTGCGTGGGGCGCGGCGGTCACGCTGATCGCGATCATCATGATCTTCAACCTGCTCGCCCGGTTCGTCGGGCGGTTCACCAAGGCCCGTGGCTGAGTCGGCGCCGCCGGTCCAACCCCTGACGTAACCCCGAAAGAGGCACCGCCATGTCCAAGGCGATCGAAGTCAAAGACGTCAACATCTACTACGGCAGCTTCCTCGCGGTCGAGGGCGTGTCGATGTCGATCGAGCCGCGCTCGGTCACCGCGTTCATCGGCCCGTCCGGCTGCGGTAAGTCCACCGTGCTGCGCACGCTCAACCGGATGCACGAGGTCATCCCGGGTGCGCGGGTCGAGGGCAAGGTGCTGCTGGAGGGCGAGGACATCTACGCTTCCTCGGTCGACCCGGTGAACGTCCGCCGCACGATCGGCATGGTGTTCCAGCGCCCGAACCCGTTCCCGACGATGTCGATTTACGACAACGTCATCGCGGGCCTGAAGCTCCAGGGCCGGCAGAAGAAGAGCGTCCTGGACGACACCGTGGAGAAGTCGCTCAAGGGCGCGAACCTCTGGAACGAGGTCAAGGACCGGCTGAAGAAGCCCGGTGCCGGCCTCTCCGGTGGTCAGCAGCAGCGGCTCTGCATCGCCCGCGCGATCGCGGTCGAGCCGGAGGTCCTGCTGATGGACGAGCCGTGCTCGGCGCTGGACCCGATCTCGACGCTGGCCATCGAGGACCTGATCCAGCAGCTCAAGACCGACTACACGATCGTGATCGTCACGCACAACATGCAGCAGGCCGCGCGTGTCAGCGAGCGGACCGGCTTCTTCAACCTCTCCGCCGTCGGCAAGCCCGGCAAGCTCGTGGAGATGGACGACACCCAGAAGATCTTCACCAACCCCACCGACAAGCGCACCGAGGACTACATCACGGGTCGCTTCGGCTGATCGCCGACGCCCACCTCTACCTCAGGAGACATTCCCGTGCGGGATGAATTCCGTAATGCCTTGGCGGCGGCCGAGGACACCCTCGCGGAGCTGGCCGACGGTGCTGCGGCGGCGATCGAGCGCGCCACCGTGGCGCTGCTCGAGGCCGACCTGACCGCGGCCAAGACCGCTCTGGAGCAGAACCAGGCGTTACGGACGCGCCTGGCCGAGCTCGAAAGCAACGCCTACCACCTGCTGGCACTGCAGGCACCGGTGGCGTCCGACCTGCGGGTGCTGGTGACGGTCGTCCGGCTCGGGGCCAACATCGAGCGGATGGGTTCGCTGGCCGCGCACGTCGCCGAGACCGCCGAGCGGCGGCACCCCGCGTCGGTCGTCCCGGACTCGCTCGCGCCGGTCTTCCGGCAGATGGGTGAGGTCGCCCGGGAGATGGCGGTCGACGCGGCGGCGGCGCTGCGTTCGCGGGACACCGAGGACGCGGCTCGCCTGGCGAGCAAGGACGACACCGTCGACCGGTTGCGTCTGGACCTGTTCCGCCAGATCGCCGGCGACTGGCCGCACGGCGCCGAGGCTGCCGCCGACGCCGCGCTGCTCGGGCGATACTACGAGCGGTTCGCCGACCACGCGGTCGCGATCGCCGACGCGGTGGTGTACCTCGTCACCGGCGTGGCCGCCGAGGCCTGAGTTCGAGCCCGGCCGCGCCCGGTCCGCCCGACTTCGGTTGGGTGGGCCGGGCGCGGGTATGTTTCGGCGATCCTGCCGTCCGGCGTCGGCGTCGGGGCTGCTCGAAGGGTGACAGGTGCGCGAGGGATTTCACGGCCAGCTGGACGCGATCCGCGGAGCGCTGGCCGATATGACGGACATGGCCGCGGCCGCGATGGAACGGGCGACCGTCGCGCTGCTCGGTGCCGACCTCGTGGTCGCCGAAGACGTGGCGGCGCAGGCCGGGCGGCTCGAGGCCGCGCGCCGCGCGGTGGAGGACCAGACGTACGAGGTGCTGGCTCTGCAGCAGCCGGTGGCCAGTGATCTGCGCACGATGGTGATGGCGATCAAGGTCGGCGGTGACATCCACCGGATGGGGTCGTTGGCCAACCACGTCGCGAAGGTGGCCGTGCGGCGGCACCCCGCGTACGCCGTGCCGGACGAGTTGTTCCCGCTGATCCGGCGGATGGGCGAGGTCGCGACCCGGATGGCACAGAGCGCCGGTGCGGTGCTGCACTCCACGGACGCTGCGGACGCCGGACGGCTCGCAATCGACGACGATGCGATGGACGGCCTGCGCCGGACGCTGTTCCGGATGCTGCTCGACAACTGGCCGTACGGCGTCGAGTCGGCGATCGACGTGGCGCTGCTGGGGCGGTATTACGAGCGGTTCGCCGACCACGCGGTCTCGATCGCCGACGGCGTCGTCTACCTGGTCACCGGCGAGCTCCCCCGAGAACGCGACGAAAAACTCAGCTAGGAGCGCTTGTCCTTCGACCGCTCCAACTCGTCCAGATCGAGCTCGATCGGGAACGGCGAGCGTGTGCGCAACCGCCCGGTGTAGGCCTGCTCGTCGCGGTATCCGTCGTCGCCCGGCTCGCTGAACACGTGCACCGTCGGCCCCTTGGCGCCGACCGGCTCGCCCTCGATCCGCCAGTAATAGGGCACGCCGGCGTGGGCATAAATGAGCGGCTTGCTTCCGCGGTCTCGACGCCGGGAGCCGGGCGACACCACTTCGACGACGAGCGCGAACTGTTCGGCCGGGATGGGTCGGGTCGTCAACGGCACGTCGGCGCCGAACACCACCACGTCGGGAGCGACGTAGTCCAGCGGCTCCAGGTTGAGCAGGACATCGATTTCGATCTCGACTTGCCATCGGGGCGGAAGCTGGCGCTCGATCGCATTCGCCAGCCGACGACTGATCCGCTGGTGAATCGGGAGGGGGCTCGGATTCACGGTCAAGGCTCCATCGATGACCTCGACCCGGGAGCCTTCGGGGAGGCGCTCGACATCACGCAGGGTCCAGACACCGGACGGTGGCTGGTGCCAGTCATACGGCAGCGCGATCATGTCGACTCCTCCTCGCGTGCACGATAACAACCGACGAGGCGAGGCTAGCGCAACTCGGTGGTACGAGTGAACCTGTTTCAGAACATCAGAGGGTGGAGGATCGATTCGAGGGCGGCGGCCACCAGCGCCGCGGCGGGAATCGTCAGCACCCAGGCCGTGACGATGTTCGTCGCAACACCCCACCGCACCGCCGACAGCCGCTTCGTCGCCCCGACACCCATCACCGACGAGGTGATCGTGTGCGTCGTCGAGATCGGCACGTGGAACACGTACGCAGTCGTGTAGAGCACGGCCGCGCCGGCCGTCTCGGCGGCGAAACCGCGAGGCGGGTCGAGGTGGATGATCCGGCGGCCGAGCGTCCGCATGATCCGCCACCCACCGGCGTACGTCCCGGCCGCGAGTGCCAACGCGACCACGGTGACCACCCAGAGCGGCACCTCGAAACCCGTCTGGTATCCGCCGACGACCAGCGCCAGGACGATCACGCCCATCGTCTTCTGGGCATCCTGCAGGCCGTGCCCGAGCGCCATCGCGCCGGCCGAGACGGTCTGGGCGTACCGGAAGCCCCGGCTCATCTTCGCCGGGTGCGCCCGCCGGAACGCCCAGAGGATCGCGAGCATCAGAAGGTATCCGAGGCCGAAGCCGACGAGCGGCGAGAAGATCATCGGGATGACGACCTTGTCGAAGACGCCGGCCCACTTGACGATCGCGTCGGAGGAGAGCGCCGCACCTACCAGGCCGCCGATCAGCGCGTGTGAGGACGACGACGGTAGCCCGAAGTACCACGTGATGAGGTTCCAGACGATCGCACCGAACAGTGCGCTGAACACCAGCAGCAGGCCTTCGCCGCCGGTCGGGGCCGAGACGATGCCCTCGCCGACGGTCTTGGCGACGTCGGTGCCGAGCAGCGCACCGGCGAAGTTGGCCACCGCGGCCATGATCAGCGCGGCTCTCGGCGTGAGCGCGCGGGTGGAGACCGACGTGGCGATCGCGTTCGCTGCGTCGTGGAAACCGTTGGTGTAGTCGAACGCCAGCGCGATGACGATGATCGCGAGGACCGGGAGGATCTCCACCGGTCAGGACTCCTTGACGGCGATCGTCTCGACCGTGTTCGCGACGTGCTCGAACGCATCGGCGGCCGCCTCCAGCTCGTCGGCCACCTCCTTGAGCTTCATCACGGTCAGCGCGTCGTACTCCCCGCTGAACAGCCGGACGAGCAGCATCCGGTACGCGTGGTCACCCTCGTTCTCGATCCGGTTGGCCTCGATCCAGTACGACTCGAGGTCCTTGAGCGACTGCAGGCGCGGCATCGCGGACGCGGTGAGCTGGGCCGCGCGGCTGAGCGTCTCGATCAGCTCGTGCATCTCCCGGGGCAGGTTGGGCAGTTGCGAGAGGCCGTAGAGGTAGACCAGGTTTCCGGCGCCCTCCATGTGGTCCATGACGTCGTCGAGCAGCGAGCCCAGCCGGTAGATGTCCTCGCGGTCGAACGGCGTCACGAATGTCGAGTTCAGCTTCCGCAGCAGTTCGTGCGTAACCTCGTCGTTGGCGTGCTCGATTTCCTTGAGCCGGTCGGAGATCGACTGGAAGTCCGGGGTGGGCAGGCTGAGCTCACCGAGGATGTCCGCCCCCTTCACCAGGTTGTCGGCGGCCTGGCTGAAGAAGTCGTAAAAGACGGTCTCGGTGGGGCGGAGCCGGAAGCGCACGTGAACCCCTGGTGACGTCGAGGTGTAGGGAAGGTGTTTCGCAAGGAGATGCTAGGTAAAGCTGAGAAGGCGCGCCGCAGCGGGCAGGCGTCCTTCGTCGTCGTAATCGTTATTAGTCTCTTTGTTCTTTTTCTTCCTAATGATGATGTTCCCTCCGGGTTCCCGCCTGGAACCGACAAGCTCGTGCACGGCGCGTTGTTCGCCGCGTTGGCGCTGACCGGCAGTCGTGCCGGGGTGCGGGCGGCGTGGCTGCTGCCGACGCTGGCGCTGTACGCGGTCGTCTCCGAGGTCGTGCAAGCCGCCCCGGCGCTCAACCGCTCGGCCAGCCCGTGGGACGCACTGGCCGACGTGATCGGCATCGCGCTCGGCTGGCTACTGGCGCGCCGCCTCGCCCGGTGATCGGCCAGTACCCGATCGTCACCCGGATAAAGCAGCGCGGTCGTCCGGGTGAACGGCGGCCGGAGTCAGAGTTAACGCTGGTCAGCGGGTATAGCTGTGGCCACGGGAGCGGCTGAATACTGATGCCGTGGGGGAATCGACTCAGTATTTCGACGCACCGTTCTCCGGTGGGACGATCGGCTACCAGCCGGTCGCCGACTTGTTCAGCGGCCGCGTCCCGGCGCACGAGGTCTCCCTGATCGGGAGCGCCTACCCGCCGGGCGCCGAGCAGGCCGCCCTCCGACTCCTCGACCTCGCCGCCGGGCTGCCGACGGCGGTCCACCTCCCGCTGCACCCGGACGCTCTGCTGCGGGACGCCGGCTTACCCGACCGGCTGGCCGAGCGCTGCGCCGCGACCCGCCGCGCGCCCGACACCGTCACGCTCCTGCTCGCCGAACAACACTGCATGACCGACGTGGTGAGCCTGCGCCGCCGGTGCGCGGCACTACGTCGACACGGGTTCTCGATCGGCATCGACGATGTCGGTGCGTTCCACGGGTCGCTCTCCGTGCTCGCCGCGATCCACCCGCAGGTGATCAAGGTCCACCGGACCGTCGTCTCCGCGCTCGGCGAGTACCCCGAGGCGTCGGCGGTGGTCGAGGCGTCCGTGCTGTTCGCCCGCAAACTCGGAGCGACGCTGATGGCGACCGGCGTGGACACCGCTGCCTCGGTCTCGACGCTGCGCTCGATCGGAGTCGGCTACGGCCAGGGAAGCTACTTCGGCGACCCGGAGAGTCACTGGAGCGACGTCGTCGGAGTGCCGCCGTTGCTCGCCGACGAACAGCCGGTGGCTGCCGAGGCCGGCAGCGACGCGTTCGAGGGCCAGACGCTCCGGGAACTGCTGCGCCGCGCGATGTCCGCCTCCGTCGACGCGTCCGGCGACGAGATCCGCGAGGTGTTCGGCCTGGACGAGGACCTGCTGACCGTCGTCCTGATCGACGACGCGGGCCAGATCGCCGGCGTCATCCCGCGCGGCACGTTCATGCTGGCGGCCAGCGGGCCGTTCGGGCACGCGCTGCACGCCCGGCGCAGCGTCCTGCAGCACGCGGTGAAGCCGCGGCTGGTCGCGCCGGACACGCCGGTCGCCGAGGCGATCCGGCTGGTCACGTCGCGGTCCCGCAGCCGGGTGTACGACGACCTCGTGGTGGCCGACCACGACGGGCGGTGCGTCGGCATCGTCCGGGTCGCCGACCTGCTGACCGCCTCGCAGCGCAACCAGGTCGACGCCGCGATCTCGCTGGACCCGCTCACCGAGCTGCCCAGCGGCAAGGTCGTCGACGAGACCGTGCGCCGCCGCGTGCGCGAGCCCGGCGGGGTCGCGATCAGCTGGATCGAGATCGACCGGCAGTCGGTGATCGAGGCCGAAGGGTTCCTGGCAGGCAACGCGCTGGTCGTCGAGGCCGCTGCGGTGCTGCGCCGGGTCGCCTCCTCGACCGGGCGAGGCAACTGGCTGGGCCATTTCGGCGCCGGAGCGTTCGTTCTGCTGACCGACCGCGCCACCGCCGACCGGACGATCCGTTCGCTGCTCGACTACCGCCCCGAAGACCGGTACGGACGCCCGGTCGACCTCACGGTGGGGACGCTCGACTGTCCGCCGTCGGCGGCGGGCGACCCGTCCGGCCTGTCCGTCCGGCTCGCCGAGCTGATGCGCCACGGGCACCAGCTCGGCGGCACCGCCTGGGTGGCCGCGACGTACGAGGCGCCCGGCGTCCGGGTGCAGTACGCGAGCCGTCCGGTACTCAGCGCGAGCGCGGAGCGGCATCAGGCTTAACGAATTCTGAAGCCGTTCCGCGATCGAACGGCGGCGTGGTTGGATGCTGCGGTCACGTGTGGACGTCGGATTCTGGAGTATTTCCCAATGGCACAGCCCGAGGCGCCCGGCTACTACTCCGGCTACGGGGAGCCTCCGCAGCCACCCGAGCAGAAGCGTCAGGTCGGGTTGATCGTCGCCGCGATCGTCTCGGTCGTGGTGCTGATCATGATCGCCGCCGGCGTGGCCGCAGCGGTCTACGTCTCGAACCGCGGTTCGAGCGAAGACCGCGTCGTCGCCGACCCCACCTCCTCGAGCCCGGCGGCGACGGACACCGGCGAGACCACCACCGACTCCACCGCTCCGACCAGCGGCAACGGGGTGATCGGCAAGCCGGTCCGGCAGGGCGACCTGCTGATCACGGTGACCGGCAAGCCGCGGTGCGGCGTCCAGTCGATCGGCAGCGGCTACTCGGCCCAGGAGAACCAGAAGGGCCAGTACTGCCTGATCGACCTCAAGTTCGAGAACACCGGCGCCAAGGCGGTCAAGCCGACGGACTTCGGCACGAAGCTGGTCGACGAGAACGGCGGCGAGACCTCGGTCGACTGGGGCTCGTACCGGGCCAACCCCGACAACCAGCTCCCGCTGTTCGAGAACATCTACCCCAAGAAGACGGCAACCGGCGTCATCGCATTCGACCTGCCGAAAGACCAGACACCGGCCACTCTCCTGATGAATCCGGTCGGTGACTACGACGACGAAATCAAGATCTCGCTGAAGTAGCGGGCAACGGCTGATCGGGTCAACGCCCCTTACTTCGCGCACTCCCGTAGGCTGGACACGTGGGTGGATGGGTCGGCCAAGTCATCGGGGTCATCAATGTGGTGGTCCTGGTAGTCAGCCTCGGGCTCGAGGCCTGGGCGTTCGTGCATGCGCTGCTGCAGAAGGCGGAGGCATTCCCGGCCGTCGAAACGCTGCAGAAGGGCGTCTGGCTGGCGCTCATCGGCGGCACGATGCTCGCCTCGCTCCTCTTCTATGCGTTCGGCATGCTGTTCGCGATGATCGCGCTGATCGCGGCGCTGGTGTATCTGCTCGACGTCCGGCCGCGCATCCGCGAGATCAGCGGCGGCGGTAGCCGCTGGTAGCCGGTTCGCGGGTCGACTGGCTGGCCACCGGCAGCGGCGACCCGGTCACCGTCTTCGCGCACGGCTTCGGCGGCGGTATCTCGGACACACGTCCGCTCGGGTCCGGTGTCGCCGGGACTCGGGTCTTCTTCGCGTTCCGCGGTCACGGCGGCTCGGCGCCGCTGCCGGCCGACTGGACCTACGAGACGCTCGCCGACGACCTGCGCCAGGTCGCGGACGCCCGGCACGCGAGCCGTGCGGTCGGGACCAGCCTCGGCGCAGGCGCGCTGACCCGGCTGGTCGCCGCGGCGCCCGACCGCTTCGAGCGCCTCGTGTTCTTCCTGCCCGCGGTGCTCGACCGGCCCCGTCCGGAGGACGCGAAGAGCCGGTTCGCCGCGCTCGCCGCCGCCCTGGAGGCGGGCGACGACGAGGAGTTGGCGCGGGTCGTCGAGCTCGAGGTTCCTGCGGTGTTCACTCGTAGTGCGGCGGCGCGGGGTTATGTGCGGCAGCGGGTGGCCGCGCTGCGCGCGCCCGGTATGGCGGGGGCCCTGCGCCGGCTGCCCGCGTTGACCGCCGTTGATTCCGCGGACGCTCTGCGTGCGGTGGCAGTGCCCGCGCTGGTGATCGGTTGTGTGGGCGACCCGCTCCACCCCGTCGGTGTGGCCGAGGCGCTCGCAGGCGCGCTGCCGCGCGCCACGCTCCACGTCTACGACGAGCCCGGCGTGCTCTGGAACCAGCGGGCCGACCTCCGCCGTCGGATCAGCGCGTTCCTGCGGTGACCTTCAGACGGGCGGCGACCAGGCGCTCGGCGGCACGCGCCGGGGGCTCGTTCGCCGCTGCGGCGGTGCGGTAGATCTCGGCCATCGTGTCGCCGATCCGATCGATCCGTGCGGCGACGACGGCCTCGGTCTCCCGGTACTGCTCGACCGCGACCGCGTGGACGATGCCGCCGGCGCTCGCCACGTAGTCCGGCCCCCACAGGACGCCCTGCTCGTGCAGCAGCCCGGCGACGTCGGGGGACGCCAGCTGGTTGTTCGCCGGCCCGACCACGGCGCGACACCGCAGGCGTGGCACCACCGCAGGGGTCAGCACCCCACCCAGCGCCGACGGCACCAGCACGTCGACCTCGGCGGTCAGCGCCTCCTCCGGCGACACCCACCGCGCGCCCCACTCATCGGCCAGCGCGCGGGCGTCCGCCCGGACGTCGGACACGACCAGGTGAGCCCCGGCAGCGGCGAGCCGCCGGGCGACGTCCGCGCCGACCGAACCGAGGCCGATCACACCGAACGTGCGCCCGGCCGGATCGGCCGACCCGTCGAGGTGCTCGACCGTGGCCCGAAGGGCCGCGACCACACCGGCCGCGGTGCCCGGCGACGAACTGCCGCTGCCGCCGTGCGCGGCCGGGCGGCAGAACACGTGGTCGGTGCGCTCGCCGATTGTGACCATGTCGTCGGTTCCGGTTCCCACGTCCGGCCCGGTGCCGTACCGGCCACCGAGCGTCTCCACGGCGTCCCCGACGTCGTGCAGCAGCGCGCGGCGGGCGTCGACGTCCAGGCGGGTGCCCGGCGGCAGCGCGACCACGGTCTTGCCGCCGCCGTTGGCGAGACCGGCCAGCGCGGTCTTCGCGGTCATCGCGGTGGAGAGTCGCAGCGCGTCCTCCACGCCGTCCCGCCAGTCGGCGTACGTCCAGAGCCGGCAGCCGCCGAGGCCGGGTCCCAGCGCGGTGGAGTGGATGGCGATCGTGATCGGCAGCCCGGAGCGTCGCCCGGCCGTGACGTGGACTTCTTCGTGAGTGAACATGGCCGAAAAGGTAGGCGTTCGAACGGTGTCGAAAACGTAGCGCCGAACGAAATTCGGCGTGTGCGGCAGAATCCTGGCCATGGACGAATTGGATTCGGCGCTCCTCGCCCACCTGCAGCGAGATGCTCGGCAGACCAACCGCCAACTGGCCGCGGCGGTCGGGATCGCGCCGTCGACCTGCCTCGAGCGGGTACGCGCGCTGCGGGCCGCCGGTGTGCTGACCGGGTTCCACGCCGGGGTCGACCTGCCCGCGTTGAACCGGCACGTGCAGGCGCTGATCGCGGTGCAGGTCCGGCCGCTCAACCGCGAGGTGATCGAGGGGTTCAAGGGGTACGCGGCTGCGCTGCCCGAGGTGCTCTCGGTGTACGTGGTGGCCGGCCGCGACGACTTCCTGATCCACGTCGCGGTGCCGGACATCGACGCGCTGCACAACTTCCTGATGGACCGGCTGAGCGGACGGCGGGAGGTCATCGGCTTCAACAGCTCGGTGATCTACCAGCACACACGAAACCCGGTGATCACGCCGCTACCGTGACGGTCATGCCGCACACCCACCGACTCGACCTGACCGACCCGACGCTGCGCGAGTGGGACGCCACGGTGCTGCACGTCGATCCCGAGCAGGGCATCGTCCTCGACCGTTCGGCGTTCTACCCGGGCGGCGGCGGACAGCCGCCGGACCACGGAACCCTGCTCTGGGGCGGCACCCAGACCCGGATCGCCGGCACCCGCAAGGGCGACGACCTGTACTTGATCCCGGCCGAGGGTGACCCGGTCCCGCCGGTCGCGACGGCCGTCCGCGGTGCGCTGGACGACGAGCGCCGCACGCTGCTGATGCGGACGCACTCCGGCCTGCACGTCCTCTGCGGCGTGGTGTTCCGGGACTTCGGCGCGCTGGTGACCGGCGGCAACATGGAGCCGGGCGAGGCGCGGATGGACTTCAACCTGACCGAGGTGCCGCCCGGCTTCAAACAGACGCTGGAGGAGGCGGTCAACGTCGAGGTGACAGCCGACCGTCCGGTCGAGGTGAAGGTGCTCCCGCGCGAGGAGGCGTTCGCGATCCCGGACATCATCCGCACCGCGACGAACCTGCTGCCGCCGGATCTGGCCGAGGTCCGGGTCGTCGACATCGTCGGGCTGGACGCGCAGGCCGATGGCGGCACCCACGTCGCGTCGACGAAGCAGATCGGCCGGATCACCGTGGCGAAGATCGAGAACAAGGGACGGGGCTTCCGCCGCGTTCGGCTGCGCCTGGCCGACTGACACGGCCGACCCGGGACGTACGATCCGAGGGTCTACAAGGGGGACGCCGTGGGCGCATGGGTGTGGTTAGCGTCGGCCATCGTGGCGGAGGTGATCGCGACGAGTGCGCTCAAGGCGTCAAACGGCTTCACGGTCCTCTGGGCGAGCATCGTGGTCGTGCTCGGCTACGGGTTCTCGTTCGTCGGGCTCTCGCAGGCGCTGAAGCTCGGTCTCGGGCTCGGCACCGCGTACGCGGTCTGGGCGGGGGTGGGCACCGGGCTGATCGCGATCATCGGCTGGGTGGTGTTCGGCGACCGCCTGGGGATCGCGGCGATCAGCGGGATCCTGCTGATCGTGGCCGGTGTGGTGCTGGTCAACCTCAGCGGTGCGGGCCACACCGAGGCCGCGGCACCACCACCGGTCAGCCCGTCAGAGCGGTGAGGACCCCGCGGCCGGTCGAGCCCTGGGCGAGGTAGGCCTCCACGGAGTGCGGCGGTTCGCCGTTGTCGACGTATTCATCGGTGATTCCGGGGCCCAGGTCGGCGAGGCCTTCCCCGCCGGTGCGGACGTCGTCCGGGTCGAGGACGTTCACCCAGCGGACGCCGTCCGGCCGGGCCAGCGGCTCGGGAATGTTCAGCGCGCGACGCACCACCGTCAGGCTCAACGGGCACCCGAGCGTCACCAGCCCGCGGAGGCCGGTGGAGCGCGCGCGACGCAGGACGTCGAACGCCACGACTGCGCCGAAGCCGTGCCCTACCAGGACCGTGGTCTCCGGCACCAGGGCCTGCGTCACGCGCTCGATCGTGGCCGCGGCGTTCCCGGTGAGGTACCCGTGCAGCGTGCGGGCCAGCTCGACCAGCAGCGGGTCGGAGCCGCCGAACTCGTCCAGCAGGCGTCGGACGGCCGTGTCGTCGGCGTCCGGCAGCCCGTCGTCACCGGCCGGGACGACCTGCAGCGACGACACGGTGCCGACCGTTCCCGCCGCCGCCACGCCTCGGGCCAGCGCCGCCGACCACTCGTCCGTCCCCGGATCACCGGGACCGGCTACCCCCACCACCGCTGCCATCTCGGCGTCAGCCGACCAGCAGGGCCTGCGGCAGCTCCGGGTTGCCCTCGACGGTCAGCACCGCGAGCGGCACCCGGCCCCAGAGCGCGAGCAGCAGGTCGCTGGCGTGCCCGCTGACCGCGGTCTGGGCGTGCGGCGGGTCGTCGAAGACGGTTCCGGTGTCGAGCAGCGACATGCCCGTCCCACGGAGCCGGACCGCCCAGTGCCCGTCCGCGTCGGTGCAGCGCAGGGTCACGACCCCGCGCAGGTTGTCCGGCCCGGCGCGGTGCCCGGCCGGAAGGAACGTGTCGAGCGCCTCGTCGACGCCGTCGACCGCGAGCCGCGTCTCGATCGGCTCGGTCAGCGCGGCCCCCGCGGCGAGCTGGGCGTCCCAGCGGTGCATCGCGGTCTCGTGCGCCATCCGGCGGAACCAGAACTGCGCCACCGGCTCCTGGATGGACCAGTTCCACGCCGGCGCGGCCGGGTCCGTCGACTCCAGCGCCGCGATGATCGTCCGGAACGAATCGTCCCACCACTCGAGCACGGCCGGACCGCTCGGGACGTCCATCGGCTCCTCGTCCGGCGGGGTCGAGACACCCCGGACGAGATGAGCCGCGTGGAACCGGTAGACCTCGCCGACGTGTGCGACGAGTTGCTCGACGTTCCACTCCGGACAGGAAGGAACCGGTGTCGCGAGCGTCTCGGGCGTCACTGCCGTACGGAAGGCAGCACCCTCGCGTCGCAGGCTGTCCAGCCAGAAGTCCGCGGTCAGGCGGTTCTCGCTCATCGATGGCGTCCTGTCATGGTGAGTGGGGTTGCTCCCGCACCAGCCTAGTCACGCATCGGCCGCCGGGCGCGCGGAGCGTGGCGGCATCGACACACGTCGTCGGGGTGCGGTGGTCGGGCACCGCTCCGATACCCCGGGCGGGCCACCGGCAACCGAGGGTCGCGCCGTATCGTTCGCAGCGTGAGCGACGCTTCCCTGGCCCCCCTGACCACGCTCGGTCTCGGTGGTCCGGCGGCCACTCTGGTCACCGCTGCCGACGCGGCCGAGATCGTCGAGGCGGTCCGGCTGGCCGACGCCACCGGTCAGCCGCTGTTGGTGCTGGCGGGTGGCAGCAACGTGGTGGTGGCCGACCAGGGGTTCCGCGGCACGGTCGTGCTGGTGCGGTCCAGCGGGGTCGTGGCCGCTCGCCGTGGCGACGGCATCGAGGTCACCGTGCAGGCGGGCCACGACTGGGACGCACTGGTCGCCGAGGCGGTCGCGGAGCACTGGTCGGGGCTGGAGTGCCTGTCCGGCATCCCGGGCTCGACCGGAGCGACCCCGATCCAGAACGTCGGCGCCTACGGGGCCGAGGTGGCCGAGACGCTCCTCGACGTGACCGCGTACGACCGGGTCGAGGACGCAGTCGTGCAGCTCGCCGCAGCCGAGTGCGGGTTCGGGTACCGGCACTCGACGTTCAAGGAGACCGACCGCTACGTGGTGCTGTCCGTGCGGTTCCGGCTGGCTCCGCAGCTGGTGTCGCAGCCGCTGCGGTACGGCGAGCTGACCCGGGTGCTGGGCGTGCCCGCCGACGGCACGGCACCGCTCGGCGACGTCCGCGAGGCCGTGCTCGGCCTGCGCCGCAGCAAGGGCATGGTGCTCGACCCGGACGACCCGGACACCCGGAGCGTCGGCTCGTTCTTCACGAACCCGGTGCTCGACCCGGACGTGTTCGCCGAGCTGGAGGCGCGTCTGCCGGAGGCTCCCCCGCGCTGGGAGGGCGCCGACGGGCGGATCAAGACGTCTGCGGCCTGGCTCATCGAGCGTGCGGGGTTCCGTCGCGGTTACGGACGCGACGGGGTGGCGATCTCGACGAAGCACACGCTCGCGCTGACGAACCGGGGCGACGGCACCACGGCGGCGCTGCTCTCGCTCGCGGAGGAGATCGTGGCCGGCGTCCGCGACAAGTTCGGCGTGACGTTGGTGCCCGAACCCCGCCTGGTCGGCGTCGAGCTCTCGTCGGTGCCCGCCGTCTGACGCGCAATCGGCCTCTAAGGTCGTCGTACACCCCCGGTTACTCGTCAGATCGGGGCGACGGCCTCCCACGGGAGCGTCAGCTCGCCCAGGCGCCAGCGGCGGCGGCTGCCCAGCACCGGCCAACCGTCGTCGGCGAGTCGTCCCACCGCATCGACCCACCGCTGCCTTGGCCCGAACGGCGCCATCGGCGCGGCGGCGTCCCAGGCGGCGTCGAACGCGGCGAGCAGCGCGTGCACCCGTTCCCCCGGCACGTTCCGGTGGATCAGCGCCTTCGGCAGCCGCTCGGCGAGCGTCGACGGCCGGTCGAGCGAGGCCACCCGGACCGCGAACGTCAACGTCCGCGGGCCTTCCGGCCCGAGCGCGACCCACCCGCCGATCCGGCCCAGCTCGTCGCACGTCCCGTCGAGGAACAGCCCGTCGGACGCCAGGCCGGCGCACACCGTCCGCCAGGCCTCGGCCGCCGCGGCCTCCTCGTACTGCCGGAGCACGTTCGCCGCCCGGACGACGGTCGGGCGCAACCCCGCCAGTTCGAACCCGCCCCGGCGGAACGTGAGGCCGGGCGGATCGGCGGCGTCCGCTGCGGCGGCCACGCGCTCGGCGTCCAACTCGAGGCCGACGACGGAGACGGCGGGAAACCGGGCCCGCAACCGGGTGTAGAGCTCGACGGTCGTGACCGGCGACGCGCCGTACCCCAGGTCGACGACCAGGGGTGAACCCCGCAGGACCGATGCTTGCGTATCGACCAGCCAGCGGTCCATCCGGCGCAGCCGGTTGGGGTTCGTGGTGCCGCGGGTGGGCAGCCCCAGCGCGCGGGCCCGGCCCGCGGCCAGCCGAGGCTGCCGCTTCACTTGACCCGGTGCACCTTGTAGTTCGACGCCTGCGCGACCGGTCGGACGACGAGCAGGTCGATGTCGACGTGCGGCGGGCGGGTCACGGTCCAGGCGACGCAGTCCGCGACGTCGTCGGCGGTCAGTGGCTCGGCGACACCCTCGTAGACCTTCTCCGCGCGCTGCTCGTCACCGCCGAACCGGACCAGCGCGAACTCGTCGGTCTTCACCATGCCGGGTGCGATTTCGGTCACCCGGATCGGCCGCCCGTTGAGCTCGAGCCGCAGCGTCTCGGCGAAGGCGTTGATCGCGTGTTTGGCCCCGGTGTATCCGGCGCCACCCTCGTAGACGCCGTGCGCGGCGGTGGACGACATGAGCACGACGTGCCCCGCGCCGGAGGCCTCGAGCGCCGGGAGCAACGCCCGGGTCACCCGCAGCGTGCCGAGCACGTTCACCTCGTACATCCACGCCCAGTCGGCGACGTCCGCGGACTCGATCGGGTCCAGCCCTTTCGCGCCGCCGGCGTTGTTGACCAGCACGTTCACCGGTCCGGGCAGCGCGCTCACGGCGTCGGCGAACGCGGCGACCGAGGCGTCGTCGGTCACATCCAGCGGCAGCGGGACGCCGTCGATCTCAGCTGCCAGCTCGACCAGCCGATCGGTTCGGCGGGCGCCGAGTGCGACCTGGAACCCTTCGGCGGACAACCGCCGTGCGCTCGCTGCTCCGATACCGCTACTGGCGCCGGTGACTACCGCGACCGGACGGGGGCTGCTCATGGCTGAATCCTGCCGCATGCACCGGGGGCCACGTAGTGCGGGACGTCACGATCGGTCGCCCGGAAGATAGTTGAAGAAGAGAGTGTTACGTAAGGTCGGGTCCCGGGGAAGACCGACGAAGTTCTTGCAGAGGTCATGCCTCGTCGAGGGGAGTCACGGGTGCCGTTCACCACCCGCCGTCGCCGGCTGGACGGTATGGGGTTGCCGCGCAGGGTCGCGACGATCACCCTCCATACCTCTCCGCTAGACCAACCAGGAACGGGCGACGCGGGTGGCCTGAACGTCTACGTGGCCGAGGTCTCCCGGCGACTGGCCGCGGCGGGCGTCGAGATCGAGATCTTCACCAGGGCCACGTCCTCGGAGCTGCCGCCGATCGTCGAGATGGCGCCCGGGGTGCTGGTGCGGCACGTGCCGGCGGGCCCGTACGAGGGGCTCGGACGCGACGAGCTGCCCGGCCAGCTCTGCACGTTCTCCGGCGCGGTGCTCGAGGCCGAGGCGCACCACGAGCCCGGGTGGTACGACCTCGTGCACTCGCACTACTGGCTGTCCGGCCAGGTCGGCAGCCTGGCCCGGATGCGCTGGGGTGTGCCGCTGGTGCACTCCGCGCACACGCTCGCGAAGGTGAAGAACGCTGCGCTGGCCGACGGCGACAAGCCCGAGCCGGACAGCCGCGTCCTCGGCGAGGAGCAGGTCGTCGCGGACTCCGACTTGCTGGTCGCGAACACCCCGGCCGAGGCCCGTCAGCTGATCGATCTGTACGGCGCGGACGCCGACCGGGTCGCCACCGTGGCGCCGGGCGTCGACCTGGGGCGATTCCGGCCGGGGGACCAGCGGGTCGCGCGGCGTCGGTTCGGGCTGCCCGAGGACGGCACCGTGCTGCTGTTCGTCGGGCGGATCCAGCCGCTGAAGGCGCCGGACATCCTGGTGCGGGCGGCGGCCGAACTGGTCTCGCTGTACCCGGCGCTGCGGAGTTCGCTGACCGTCGTGGTGTGCGGTGGTGCGAGCGGTAACGGTATGGGGGAGCCCGCGGCGCTACGGCGGCTCGCGGCTGCTCTCGACGTCACCGACCTGGTGCGCTTCCTCGACCCGCTGCCGCCGGACGAACTGAGCCGGCTGTACCGGGCCGCGGACGTGACCGTCGTGCCGAGCCACAACGAGTCGTTCGGGCTGGTCGCGGTGGAGTCGCAGGCGTGCGGAACGCCGGTGGTGGCCGCGGCGGTCGGCGGTTTACGAACCGCGGTGGCGGACGGGGTGTCCGGCGTGCTGGTCGACTCGCACGATCCGCGCGACTACGCGCGCGTGCTCGGCAGGCTGATCGCCGAGCCGCGCTACCGGGCGACGCTGGGCCGGGGCGGCGTGCGGCATGCCGCACGCTTCTCGTGGCAGCGAACTGCCGACGGGCTACTGGACGGGTACCGTGCCGCAATGCGCCAGCGTCGGGGTGATCTGACCCCCGTCTAACACTCGGGAGGTCGCGTGGCGACGAAGGATGAACTGACCGCGCTGGTCGAGGAGTTCCTGAAGGACCGGGACGCCGAGTACGAGCGGACGCCCGGCGGGGACTTCGTCGTCACGCTGCCCGGGACACGGAAGCAGAAGACGCTCGCGAACCTGGTGATCGGCGACCACTCGCTGCGGGTCGAGGCGTTCGTCATGCGGCACCCGGACGAGAACCGGGAGGAACTGCACGCCTGGCTGTTGACCCGGAACGCGCGGATGTACGCGGTGTCGTTCAGCATCGACAAGGCGGGTGACGTGTATCTCACCGGGCGACTGCCGCTGTCGTCGGTGACGCCGGACGAGCTCGACCGGATCCTCGGTGCGGTGTTGGAGTACTCGGACGGGAGCTTCAACACGATGCTCGAGATCGGGTTCCCGAGCGCGATCCGCCGCGAGTGGGCCTGGCGCGTGAAGCGCGGCGAGTCGCTCGCCAACCTCCAAGCCTTCGCCGACTGGGCAGGTTCCGACGCTCCCGCCTAGGTGGCGATCAGAACAGTTGCAGGGCGCAATGATTGCGCAGTAGCGTTCGGAGACGTGGAGAACGAGACCGTGCACCGGCGGCGTTGGCTGATTCTCGGCGTGCTGGTGGTGTGCCTGCTCGTCGTGATCCTCGACAACACGATCCTCAACGTCGCGCTGAAGACCATCCAGGCCGACCTGGGTGCAACCCAGTCCCAGATGGAATGGGCGATCAACTCCTACACGCTGGTCTTCGCCGGACTGATGTTCAGCGCGGGCGTGTTGGGTGACCGCTTCGGGCGCCGCCGGTTCCTGATCATCGGCATGATCGTGTTCGGCCTGGCGTCGGTCGCCTCCGCGTTCGCGGACACGCCCGGCCAGCTGATCGCCACCCGCGCGCTGATGGGCATCGGCGCCGCGATGGTGCAGCCGCAGACGCTCTCGGTGATCACGAACGTCTTCGACCCCTCCGAGCGCGGCAAGGCGATCGGCATCTGGGCGAGCTTCTCCGGGATCGGCATCGCGATCGGCCCGGTCACCGGCGGCCTGCTGCTCGAGCACTTCTGGTGGGGCTCGGTCTTCCTGGTCAACGTCCCGTTCGTGCTGGTGGGCGTCGTCGCGATCGCGCTGGTGGTGCCCGAGTCGAAGGACCCGTCACCCGGCCGCATCGACCCGTTCGGCGTGCTGCTCTCGATCGCCGGCCTGTCGCTGCTGGTCTACGGCATCATCCACGGCGGCGAGACCACCGAGTGGGGCTCTCCGGCGGTGCTCGCCCCGATTCTCGGCGGCATCGCGCTGGTCGGGTTGTTCGTCTACGTCGAGGCGCGCAGCAGCCACCCGTCACTGGACGTCACGCTGTTCAAGAACGCCGCGTTCTCGGCCGGGGCGGTCAGCCTCGGCCTGGTCTTCTTCGCGATGCAGGGTGCGACGTTCTTCCTCGCCTACTTCTGGCAGGCGGTCCGGGGCTACTCGCCCCTCGAGGCCGGGCTCCTGGTCGTTCCGGTGGCGGTCGGGATCGCGCTCGCGGCGCCGCGCTCGGCCAAGATGGCGAAGCGATTCGGCACCCGTGCGGTGGTCGCGTTCGGGATGACGCTGGTCGGGCTCGCGCTCGGCACCTACACGTTCGTCGGGCGAGACACGCCGGTCTGGGTCATCGAGATCATCGTGTTCGCGCTCGGCTTCGGCATGGGCAACACGATGGCCCCGGCGACCGAGGCCGTGATGTCGGCGGTGCCGCGAACCAAGGCCGGTGCCGGGTCGGCGGTGAACAACACCGTGCGGATGGTCGGTGGGGCGCTCGGCGTCGCGATCATGGGGTCGTTGCTCTCGGCGTCGTACCGGTCGCACCTCGGTGACGCGGTCGACGTGCTGCCTGCGGCAGCGCGCGACGACGCGGGGGAGTCGATCGGTGGTGCGTTGGAGGCCGCCGGGCGGCTGGCCGGTGAGGCGCCTTCCGCCGCGCTGGCGCTCGTCGAATCCGCGAAGGACGCCTTCGTGGACGCCATGCACCTGACCGCCGTCGGCTCGGCGGTGGTGGCCTGGCTCGGAGCCGTTGTCGCGCTCCTGTTCCTGCCGAAGCGGCGGCGTACCCCTACTGACACGGGCCGGGGCGCCGCGGGCGCGGAAGCAGCGGAGCCGGGCGGGGACGCTGTGGCGGAATCGGAGCCGCCCGCCGCCGGGGTTGCGGATCTGAAGGACCATCGGAGTGGCAGCGCGGTGTCGGAAGACGAGGCCAAAGTCTGAGATCGGGTACGTGGTTCGGCTGCATAAGCGGATGATTCAGGCCTGTTAGGCGTGATTTGGTGACCGAACCGCCTTCCTGAGTGTTCTCTTAAACGATGCTTAGCTAGTGCCTAAGAATTTGCTCTGAACGTGAGCGATTCACCCTTTTTGTGTGGTGAAGAGCCGGATTTGTTGCGGCGTGTGGCGCCTACGATCGCGCTCGACGGGGTAACAGTTAACGGTTGCCCTGCCGGTCGAGCAGGGAGCAGCGTGAACGCAGGCGGTCAGTACGGAGCCGGCGGGCCTGGTGGATGGAACCACGATGGTCAGCCCGACGAGTGGGACCCCCGGGCGGGTGGTGCCGCAGGCGTCCCTCCGGTACCGCCGGTGAGCGGTGCGCCGATGCCGCCGCGTCAGTACGGCGCGACGGAGTACGGGTCCTCGTCGGCCCAGTACGGATCGCCGGAGCCGTATCGCGGTAACGAGTACGGCGGGAACGAATACCGCGGTAACGAGTACGGCGGCAACGAATATCGGGGCAACGAGTACGGCCGGTCGGCCGAGTACGGTTCCTCGACCGAGTACGGCTCCTCCGGCCAGTACGGTTCCTCGGGCCAGTACGGCTCCTCGGCCGACCACGGTTCTTCCGGTCAGTACCGCGGTGGGGAATACCGCGCCGGCGAATACGGCCGGTCCAACGAGTACGGCGGTTCGCAGTACGGGACCCCGCAACCTCGCGACAACTGGTCGTCGGCGCCCACCAGCGGCGCCGCCCCGGTCAGTGGTGCCCGGCCGGTGAGCGGCCCCGCGGCTCCGGTCAGCGGTGCCCGGCCCGTCAGCGGCGCTCGGCCGGTGAGCAGCGCCCGGCCCGTCAGCGGCCCGGCGTCCGTGCCGTCGGCCCCACCCGGCCCGCCCCCGACCGAACTCGGCTGGTCGGCCGGCCCCTCCGCCGCCGCGACGGCCGACGCCGGATGGGCTCCGGGCGCCGAGACGGCACCGGTCAGCAGCATCCCGGTGAGCCCGGGCGGCACGCCGATCCACGGCGGTGGTCACCGCCGGGGTCGCGACGGTGCTCGCAAGCTCCCCGACGTGCGCCCGCTCTGGCAGCGCCCGAAGATCATCTCGCTGGCCGCGGCGGCTCTCGTCGTCGTGCTGGCAGCCGCGGACAGCAACGTCCGGCCGCCGCTCCACCTGTTGAGCGGCTCCGCCGACGGCACCGTGACGGTCGCGCTGAACGAGAAGATCAACGAGTTCCAGCCGCACAAGCAGCTCGGGGCAGGCGTCGACGGCCTGGAAGGCGGTGAGATCGCCAAGGTCTGGACGCAGAAGAACATCACCGCGATGAAGTCGGCCGGCTGGGGCGCGATCAGCTACCGGCTCCGTACCGAGCTCGGCGTCAAGGCTTGGCACTGGAATCCGGTCGGCAGTTGGAGCAACGCGGCGAAGAAGGAGGGCTACTGGACCTCCAGCGACACGATCGAGAAGGACGCCGGCGTTTCGTACGGCTTCCACCTGCCCCGCCGCGGCAACACGATCGACCAGGCCAACAACGACGCGTTCGCCAAGATCACCGACGGTGACCCGGACAGCTTCTGGAAGAGCAATCCGTACCTGGATCCGCACTACACCAAGAAGCCGAGCACCGAGCACGAGCAGTGGATCATGATCGGCCTCGGCTACGAGAAGCCGGTGCAGGACATCACGATCAACTGGGGCGACCCGTACGCGAAGAAGTTCAAGGTCCAGTACTGGCACGGGAGCAACGACGCGATTCACCCCTCGCACCCGACCGCCAACTGGAAGGACTTCCCGAACGCGTCGCACACCGGAACCGGCGGCAAGCAGACCGTCACGGTGGCCGACTCGCCGGTGAGTGCGCAGTTCATCCGCATCGTGATGTCCGAGGGCTCCGGCACCGGACCGTCCGGCTCCTCCGACATCCGCGACTCGCTCGGTTACTCGGTGCGTGAGCTCTCCATCGGTTACACGAAGGACGGTTCGTTCGTCGACCACATCGTCCACCGCAAGGACCAGGAGCAGTCGCCGACCTGGGTCTCGTCCACCGACCCGTGGCACCGCGCCTCGGACATGGACAAGGACTACGAGCACGCGAGCTTCGAGCGCACCTACGCCAGCGGGCTGACGAACAACGAGCCGATGATGATCCCGGTGCCGGTGCTCTACGGCATCCCGGACGACGCGGCTGCGCTGATGCGGTACCTGAAGAAGAAGAAGTACCCGTTCTTCCAGGTGGAGATGGGTGAGGAGCCCGACGGTCAGCTGGCGACGCCGGAGGACTACGCGCAGCTCTACATGCAGGTCGCCGACGCGATCAAGGAAGTCGACCCGAAGATCGAGATGGGCGGTCCCGGCTACCAGACCGTCATCCCGGACTGGATTCACTGGCGGGACGAGAACGGCGACAACGCGTGGACCAGCCGGTTCGTGAAGTACCTCAAGGGCAACAACCGCATGGAGGACTTCGACTTCTTCTCGTTTGAGTGGTACCCGTTCGACGACGTCTGCGGTAAGCACGACAAGCAGATCGCGGAGCACCCGAAGCTGTTCTACGAGCAGATCGAGAAGCAGTACAAGAACGGCCTGCCACGGGACGTACCGATGGTGATCACCGAGTACGGCTACTCGTCGTTCGCCGGCCAGGTGGAGCTGGAGTTCCCCGGCGCGATCGTCAACGTCGAGACCGCGGCGATGCACCTGGAGGTCGGTGGCCACACCAGCTACTTCTACGGGCTGGAACCGAACTGGGTGTTCCAGGAGAAAGAGGGCGAGCCGTGCGACACGTACGGCAACCTGATGATGCTGCAGTTCCACGACAACTTCGAGATCCGGCCGCTGGTCGGGTACTACGCGGCGCAGTTAGTGACCCGCCACTGGGTGAAGCCGGGTAACGAGAAGCACCAGATGCTGAAGGCGAAGTCGGACCTGAAGCTGGCGGACGGGAACCCGCAGGTCACCTCGTGGGCGGTGCGGCGACCGGACGGCAAGATCTCGATCCTGCTGATCAACAAGGACCCGAAGAAGGAAGTCACGGTCGAGCTGAAGGCCACCGGTGGCGACCTGAGCGGGCCGTACCACATGTACCAGTACTCGAGCGAGCACTACGACTGGGAGCCAGGGCCTACCAAGGAGAACGGTGGTAAGCCGAAGAAGAGCTTCCCGCCGACCAAGACCCACCAATCCTCGTCGAAGGTGAAGCTGCCGCCGTACTCCATCTCGGTGGTGCACGCGGAGTCCTGACGGAGGTCTGGCAGGCTGTTCGTCATGAGTGCAGCGATCGGAACCCTGGTTCTGCTCCGCCACGGCGAGAGCGAGTGGAACGCGAAGAACCTGTTCACCGGATGGGTCGACGTCGACCTCACGGCCAAGGGCGAGGACGAGGCACGGCGCGGCGGTGAGCTGCTGAAGGACGCCGGGCTGCTGCCGGACGTCCTGCACACCTCGGTGCTGCGCCGGGCCATCCGGACGTCAATCCTCACGCTGGACGTCCTCGACCGGCTGTGGATCCCAGTCACCCGCAGCTGGCGTCTGAACGAGCGGCACTACGGCGCTCTGCAGGGCAAGAACAAGAAGCAGACCCTCGAGGAGTTCGGCGAGGAGCAGTTCATGCTCTGGCGTCGCTCGTACGACACGCCGCCGCCGCCGATCGACGTGGACGACGAGTGGTCGCAGTTCGGTGACGCGCAGTACACCGCGCTGCCGCCGGAGGTCAGGCCGCGTACGGAGTGCCTGAAGGACGTGCTGGTCCGAGCGCTGCCGTACTGGTACGACTCGATCGTCCCGGACCTGCAGGCGGGGAAGACCGTGCTGGTCGCGGCGCACGGCAACTCGCTGCGGGCGTTCGTGAAGCACCTGGACGGGATCAGCGACGAGGCGATCGCCGGTCTGAACATCCCGACGGGTATCCCGCTGCGTTACGACCTGGACGCCGACCTGAAGCCCACCAACCCCGGCGGCACCTACCTGGACCCCGAGGCAGCCAAGGCCGCAGCCGCCGCCGTCGCGAACCAAGGCCGCTGAAGACGCACGTTCACGCGAAACCGCCTCTAAGCGCCGCTTAGAGGCCGGTTTCGCGTGAATCACCGTGCTGCGGTGAGGACCGCGCTGTCGTCCCTCGCGGGGGCGGTCAGGGCTATCGCGGTCAGGTCGGGGACCACGACGTCGGCCTCGGCCAGGTCGGCGGCCGGGTGGGACGTGGTCACCGCGACGACCGGGCACCCCGCCTCCCGCCCGGAGCGGATGCCGGCCGGCGCATCCTCGAACACGACCACCGGCCCGGCGGCGCCCAGCCGCTCCAGGCCGATCAGGTAGGGCTCCGGGTCCGGCTTACCGGCGCGCACGTCCTCCGCGGTCACCAGCACGCCGGGCGTCGGTAACCCCGCGGCGGCGAGCCGCGCCGTGGCGACCTCGTAGGTACCGCTGGTCACGATCCCCCAGGGCACCACCCCGGCGACCGCGTCCAGCAGCGTGGCGGCGCCGGGAACGGCCGTCACGCCCGCGATGTCAGTGGCCTCCAGCGCCGAGAGGCGTGCCACGGCGTCGGCCACCTGGTCGTCCGGGAGCAGACCGCGGATGTGGTCCTCGGCGCGCTTGCCGTGCAACGGCTCTGGGAACGCCTCGGCGGGAAGCCCGTACCAGTCGAGGAACGTCCACCACTGTCGCTCCACGACCGCTGTGGAGTCGACCAACGTGCCGTCGAGATCGAAGAGGATCCCGGCGAGCGTGGTCGACCAGGTCTCCGGGTTGGCGAGACGATCCAGGTGCGTTCGTGCGGCCATCACGACCGCATTCTTCCTCAGGCGTTGGTCGGCAGCACACCCGTCACCAGTTGAACCATCCGCCTGGCCAGCGACACCGCGTGGTCCGCGTATCGCTCGTAGAACCGTCCGAGCAGCGTCACGTCGATCGCTGCCTCCATGCCGTGGGACCAGTTGTCGTCCAAAACCCGGGCAAACAGTTCCCGATGAAGCTCGTCCATCCGGTCGTCGTCCTTGGCGATCTCGGCCGCGAGTGACACATCTCGCTCGACCAACACGTCCCGGGTTTTGACGACGAGCTTGTCGGCCACCTGTGCCGCCTCGGCGAAAATCGGCTTGAGATCGGCCGGAACCGCACAATCCGGGTAGCGCATCCGAGCGATCGTCGCGACGTGCCGGGCCAGGTCGCCCATCCGCTCCAGCGACGAGACCATCCGCAGCCCGCCGATGATCGTCCGCAGGTCGACCGCGACCGGCTGCTGGCGCGCCAGGAGATCCATCGAGCGCTCCTCCAGTTCGCGGTGGAGCGCGTCGATCTGAGCGTCGCCGGAGATCACCGCTTCGGCGAGCCGGAGGTCGGACGTGAGCAGCGCGGTCGTCGCCGAATCCATCGCCACGCGGGCAAGGTCGGTCATCCGGACGAGGATCTCGTTGATCTTCGAGAGCTCGCCGTGGAACGAGTCACGCATGAAAACTCCGAGGGGTAACCACAGTTTCTCCGACGTTAGTGGTCGGGGAGCCCGCGCGGCTTTCCCCACCGATGTCGATCCCCTGAAGGTTGGGCGGCTTTCCGGTGAACAGCTGCCGCAGATTTCGGTCAGGCGGTCACGTTAGGGTCACGACGGACGGTGCGCCTCTTACGATCGTTGCCGTGGATCTCGTATCGGCGCTGCTCATCGGCGTTCCGGCTGTGCTCTTCGGCGCGGTGATCGGGATTGCCGTGTTCGCCGCTACCCGGCGTCCATCGCGGCCGGAGACGCCGGCCCCTCCGGTGACCGCGTTGGACCTCGATCTGGCCCGCCGGAGCCTCGATGCCCTAGGAATTGGCGTAGTTGTTCTGGATCCACGCGATGATGTCGTGCTCGCGAACCCTGCGGCACGTAGGCTAGGGGTTGTCCGGGACGGTCGGATCGGACATTCGGTACTTCGCGCCTTCAGTCGACAGGTTCGGCAGATCGGTGAGGTGCGGGAAACCGAGGTAGAGCTGCCGCGCGGGCGCGGCCTGGAACCGTTGGGGGTTCGGGTCCGGGCCGCCCCGCTCGGCGTCAGCGGCCACGCCGTGATGCAGGTCGAGGACGTCACCGAGTCGCACCGGCTGGCCAACGTTCGCCGCGACTTCGTCGCCAACGTCAGCCACGAGCTCAAGACGCCGGTCGGCGCGCTCTCGCTGCTGGCCGAAGCGATGCTCGACGCCGTCGACGACCCGGCAGCCATCCAGCGGTTCGCGGAGCGGATCCGCCACGAGTCCGGCCGGCTCGGCCGCCTGGTGCAGGAACTCATCGAGCTGTCCCGGCTGCAGGGCGCCGACCCGCTGCCCGAGCCGGTCGCGGTGCCGGTGGACCGGGTGGTGTCCGAGGTGGTCGACCGCACCCGGACGGTGGCCGAGGGCAAGTCGATCACGGTCGTCTCCGGCGGCGAGCGCGGGCTGATCGTCGAAGGCAACGAGAACCAGCTGGTCAGCGCGATCGTCAACCTGGTGGAGAACGCGGTCACGTACAGCCCGGAACGCACCCGGGTCGCGATCGGCACCCGGCGGCGCGGCCACCTGATCGAGATCTCGGTCTCCGACCAGGGCATGGGCATCGGCGAGGCAGACCTCGACCGGATCTTCGAGCGCTTCTACCGCGCCGACCCGGCGCGGTCGCGGGCAACCGGTGGCACCGGGCTCGGGTTGGCGATCGTCAAGCACATCGCGACCAACCACGGCGGTAGCGTCGATGTCTGGAGCGTGGAGGGGTCCGGCTCGACGTTCACGCTCCGGCTGCCCGACCCCGGCTGCGACTCGCCGGGCTTCGAGGACTTCGACGCGCTCGAGGACCTCGACCGCCTGGCCGAGTTCTCCGGCGACGAAACCGAACCCAAGGGGTCGAACGGACGCGCCGAGTTAGGCCCGTCCGACCCGGACGACCTCTCCGGGCCCGTGGGCCCGGAGAACCGCACAAAAACCGATGCGGACGCCACGGAGCGCGCCGACGCGCACGAAGCGGCCAACGCGGACGCTGCGCCGCAGGCGTCCGCCGAGGAGGACCCGGGCACCGAGCCCCGGGCCGATCGCCCCACAGCAGTAACGAGAGGTGAAGCGTGACCCGAGTTCTGGTGGTCGAGGACGAGGAGTCGTTCTCCGACGCCTTGTCGTACATGCTCCGTAAGGAGGGGTTCGAGGTCGGCCTCGCCGCTACCGGGCCGGACGCGCTGACCGAGTTCGACCGGGCAGGCGCCGACATCGTGCTTCTCGACGTCATGTTGCCGGGGCTGTCCGGTACCGAGGTGTGCCGGACGCTCCGCGCGCGGTCGACGGTGCCGATCATCATGGTCACCGCGCGGGACGGCGAGATCGACAAGGTCGTCGGGCTGGAGATCGGGGCCGACGACTACGTCACGAAGCCGTACTCGCCTCGCGAGCTGGTCGCGCGGATCCGAGCGGTGCTGCGCCGGCGGACCGAGCCGGAGGAGCTGACGCCGGCGACGCTCGAGGCCGGTCCGGTTCGGATGGACGTCGACCGGCACACGGTCACGGTCAACGGCGCCGGGATCTCGCTGCCGCTCAAGGAGTTCGAGCTGCTGGAGATGCTGCTGCGCAACGCCGGGCGGGTGCTCACCCGGGGGCAGCTCATCGACCGGATCTGGGGCGCGGACTACGTCGGCGACACGAAGACGCTCGACGTCCACGTCAAGCGGCTGCGCGCCAAGATCGAGCCGTCGCCGAGCAACCCGCAGTACCTGGTGACGGTGCGAGGCCTCGGCTACAAATTCGAAGCCTAGTGGGCGGCCCGCTGACGACGACGGATGACAGGCGAGCGAGCCTCCTTATGACACCGAGGCCAAGGTCACGGCGTCGGCTCGCTCGACTGTCCCCGACGCCGTCAGCGGGCTCCGGGTTCGTGCAACTGCGCGCGCCTGGCGGCGCTTCACGCTGCTGCGCCGCAGGCGACCGGCTCGCGGTCAGCGGTGGTCGTGTCGGCGGTGCGGCCGGTCACGACGGTCACGATCCCGCCGCACCAGCACTCCACCTCCATCACGATGCCGCGGTCGGTGTGCTCGATGCGTCGGATGTCGTCGGTGCTGGCCAGAGTGCGGGCGCCGTGGTGGTGGCAGTCGATTGCGAACATGCGAAAAGCTTCTCGTCGGACGGCGTCCGGGTGTGAGTGGCAAACCCGACCGCCATCGGCAGAAAACTGCCAACGTCAGGGTTCCGTTGAGCGCAAGAAAACTGCCATGATGACGCCATGATCGTCACCGGCGTCACCCCCACGATGATCGGCGCGCTGACCTTCGGAATCGTCACCGAGGTCTTCGGCTACGACCGCACGGACATCGGCCTTCCCACCTTCGACTTCGCGATCGTCCCCGCCGAGGACGGCCCGATCCGTACCCGCTACGGCGCCACCATCCAGCTCGACGGTGACTTCAGCCGGATCGACGACTCGGATCTCGTGCTGGTCATGCCGTGGGAGACCTTCAGCCCGCCGCCGGTCGCCTACCTCGACGCGCTGCGCCGGGCGTACGACCGCGGCGCCACGCTGATGGGCTTCTGCTCCGGCACGTTCGTGCTGGCCTCGACCGGTCTGCTCGACGGACGCCGGGCGACGACGCACTGGTGCAACTCGAGTTTCATCGCCGAGACGTTCCCGCAGGTCACGATCGACGCCGACGTCCTCTACGTGGACGAGGGGCGGGTGCTCACCGGCGCCGGGAGCGCGGCCGGGCTCGACCTGTGCCTGCACTGGGTGCGTCGGGAGTACGGCGCGCGGGTAGCGAACGCGCTGGCCCGATCGGTGGTCATCCCGCCGCACCGGGACGGTGGTCAGGCGCAGTACATCGTCTCGCCGCTGCCCGAGGTCGGGGATTCCGAGCGTCTCGTCGACGTGCTGGCGTGGATGCGGGCGAACCTGCACCTGCCCCTCACCGTGGAGACGCTGGCGGCTAAGGCGCTGATGAGCCCGCGGAGCTTCGCACGGCACTTCCGGGCCACCACCGGCACGACGCCGCGCGCCTGGCTGCTCGCACAGCGGCTGCACCGTGCCGAGGAACTGCTCGAAGGTGGTGACCTGCCGGTCGAGGAGGTCGCCAGGCGGGTCGGGTTCGGCACTGCAGCGGCGCTGCGCGACCAGTTCGTCCGCCGTCGCGGGGTTCCGCCACGCGAATACCGTCGTGCGTTCCGCTGCGCGGCCGAGTGCCCGGAGGAAGAGGGCGCCGCGTAGCTCCTCGCGTCACTCCCCGGCGAGGCGGGAGGCTTCGACGGTGGCGGGGTGGGGTGCGATCAGACCGCGCGACTCCCTGGCGGCGCAGAGCCGCGCCAGTTCCGCGTAGGCGCTCGCGCCGATCAGCGCGGTCAGCTCCGGCCCGTACGTCAGGTAGAGCGGCTCGGCGCCGACGTGGGACTCGGGCGCGGACGTGCACCACCAGTGCAGGTCGTGTCCACCCTCGCCCCAGCCGCGTCGGTCGAACTCCCCGAGCGTGTCGACGAGGACCTGGGTGCCGTCGGTACGCGTCACCCACTCCTGCTCCCGGCGTACCGGCAGCTGCCAGCAGACGTCGGGTTTGGTCTCCAGCGGGTGCCGCCCGGTACGCAGCGCCAACGCGTGCAGCGCACACCCGGCTCCGCCCGGGAAGCCCTCGCGGTTGTGGAACAGGCAGGCGCCGTCCACAACCGCGGTTCGCAGCCGGTCGTCCTCGTCGCCCACCGAGTCGCGTTCGGTCCACGCGTCGGCGTCGCCCGGCCGGTAGAACTGCCAGTCCGCCGGGCCGAGGTCCCGCACGAACGCGGCGACGCGTGTGACGTCGTCCTCGTCGGTGAAAAAGGCGCCGTGGCTGCAGCATCCGGTCTCCGCACGGCCCTCGACCACCCCGTGACAGCCGACGCCGTAAATGCACGTCCATCGGGAGAGCAACCAGGTCAGGTCGGCTTTGACGACGTGTTCCGGGTCGGCGGGGTCGATCAGTTCCAACCACTCGCGAGGGAAATCGAGCCCGACCTCCGCGTCGCGCGGGCGGGGCATCGGGAGTTGCACCGTACGGGCCACGATCCCAGCGTACGGGTGCCGGTGAACAGTGGGTGACCAGGCCGTAGGCGGCACGAACCAGGGCGTACCGTTCAGGGATGCGCCTGGGGGTCTTGGACGTCGGTTCGAATACCGTTCATTTGCTCGTGGTCGACGCCCGCCGGGGTGGCCACCCCACGCCGGCCTACTCGGAGAAGTCGGTCCTGAAGCTGGCCGAAGCGGTCGGCAACAACGGCAAGCTCTCCGACAAGGGCGCGAACTCCCTGCTGGACGCCGTCGCGTCGGCGAAGGAGGCGGCGCGTCGGCTCGATGTCGATCACCTGCTGGCGTTCGCCACCTCGGCGATCCGCGAGGCGCGCAACGGCGAGAAGGTGCTGGAGAAGGTGCGGAAGGAGACCGGTGTCGGCCTCTCCGTCCTCTCCGGTGACGACGAGGCGCGGCTGACGTTCCTCGCGGTGCGGCGCTGGTTCGGCTGGTCGGCCGGGCGCCTGCTCTGCCTGGACATCGGCGGTGGGTCGCTGGAGATCGCGGTCGGCGTCGACGAGAGCCCGGAGCTGGCGCTGTCGGTGCCGCTGGGCGCCGGGCGGCTGACCCGGGAGCGCCTGACCGACGATCCGCCGAAGCGCAAGGAGATCGCCGAGCTCCGCGAGTACGTCGACAGCACGCTCGACCCGGTGGCCGAAGGGGTTTCCGAGGCCGGCGAGATCGACCGTGCGGTGGCCACGTCCAAAACCTTTCGGACGCTGGCCCGGTTGTCCGGCGCAGCGCCGTCCGCGGCCGGGCCACGCGTCCGCCGGGTACTGACCGTCGACGGCCTCCGCCAGATCACCGAGTTCATCTCCCGGATCTCCGCCACCGACCTCGCCGAACTGGAGGGCGTGAGCGCGGGCCGCTCGCACCAGTTGCTCGCCGGAGCGGTCGTCGCCGAGGCGGCCATGCGGCGGCTCGGCTTGACCCAGGTCGAGATCTGCCCCTGGGCGCTCCGTGAGGGCGTGATCCTGCAGCGTCTGGACTGGCTGGACAGCGGCATACAAGATCCTTCGCTTCCGGAGGTCGTCACCGACCGCCGACCGGCCAACGCCTGAGCGAGACGGGGCCGCTGCCGGAAACGGCCGGGGGCTACCCTGGATGGAGTGACCAGGGAAGGCGACACACCGCAGACGGTTCGGGTTCCGGCCGCGAAAGTCGGGCTCTCCACCGCCTCGGTGTACCCAGAGACTGCTCCGGCGGCGTTCGAACTCGCTGCTGCGCTGGGCTACGACGGCATCGAGGTCATGGTGTGGACCGACCCGGTCAGCCAGGACATCGACGCGCTCCGTGACCTGCAGCAGCGTTACGCGCTCCCGGTGCTCGCGATCCATGCGCCGTGCCTGATCATCACCCAGCGGGTGTGGAGCCCCGACCCCTGGGAGCGGTTGCGTCGGTCCAAGGAGGCCGCGGAGGTGCTCGGCGCCGAGACGGTCGTCGTGCACCCGCCCTTTCGGTGGCAGCGCGACTACGCGCGGAATTTCGTCCAAGGCATCGAGCAGTTGGGCGCCGAGACCCCGGTGAAGTTCGCCGTGGAGAACATGTATCCGCTGCGAGCTCGTGGTCGCGAGTTCATCCCGTACGCGCCGCACTGGGACCCGACCTCGGCGTCGTACCGGCATTTCACGCTGGACACTTCGCACACCGCGGTCGCGCGCACCGACGCGCTCGCGCTGCTCGACCGGATGGACGGGCGGCTGGCGCACGTGCATCTCGGCGACGGCAGCGGGCTGTTCCGGGACGAGCACCTGGTCCCCGGGCGGGGCGACCAGCCCTGCGGAACCGTGCTCGAACGGCTGGCCGGCCGGGGCTTCAGCGGTTCGGTCGTGGTGGAGGTCTCGACCCGCGGGCTCGAGCGTGAGCAGCGCGAGGCCGACCTGGCCGAGTCGCTGGCGTTCGCCAGGCTGCACCTGGCCGCACCGGCGGCGCCGGCCGCTCATCTGGGCACGGTCTAGCACACACTGCACACCTCGGCGGTTCGACCGCGAGTCTCACATGTTGCGACGATCACCCCCGATGTCGTGCAGATTTCGTAGGACGCTCGTACTCTTTTGAAGGACGCCCCACCAAGGCGCCCCAAACCTCGCCTCCGGACCGGGATACCCACCCGTCCGGGGGCGTTGGTCTTTTTGCGGGTGTCGGCGCGGGCATCTCCTGAGCAGGGCCGCCCAGGAGCCCGCGTTAGGCTCCAGCCATGCTTCGAACGGCGATCCTCGCGGCGGCTCGAACCCCGACCGTCGAACGCCTGGTAACCAACGCGTCGGTCGCCCGAAGCCTGGTCGCCCGGTACGTGGCAGGCGATGAGGCCACCGATGCGGTCCGGATCAGCCGGGAGCTGATCGCCGACGGCCTGACCGTCACGCTCGACCACCTGGGTGAGGACACCGAGGACGAGGCCGGCGCGGCGGCGACCACCGCGGCCTACTGCGGGCTGCTCGATGCGCTGGCCACCGCAGGCGTCGCACCACCAGCTGAGGTGAGCGTGAAGCTCTCCGCCGTCGGCCAGCGTCTGGACGCCAAGCTGGCGACCGAGAACGCCCGCAAGATCTGCCAGGCCGCCGCGGCGGTGGGAACGACCGTGACCCTCGACATGGAGGACCACACCACCACCGACCTGACGCTCGACACGCTCGCCGCGCTGCGGGCCGACTACCCGTCCACCGGCGCCGTGCTGCAGGCGTACCTGCGGCGAACCGAGACCGACTGCCGTGACCTGGCCTACGCCGGGTCGCGCGTGCGGCTCTGCAAGGGCGCCTACGCGGAACCGGAGTCGGTGGGGTTCGAGAACGCGCTGGACGTCGATCGGTCGTACGTCCGCTGCCTGAACGTCCTGATGGCCGGTGACGGGTACCCGATGCTGGCCACGCACGACCCCCGTCTGGTCGCGATCGGCGAGGAACGGGCCCGCTGGTACGACCGGACGCCGGACACGTTCGAGTTCCAGATGCTCCACGGGGTGCGGACCGACGAGCAGCGCAGGCTCGCCCGGTACGGCTATACGGTGCGGATCTACGTGCCCTACGGGCGGGACTGGTACCCCTACCTGATGCGCCGCCTCGCGGAGCGTCCGGCGTACCTGGCGTTGTTCGCCCGGTCGCTGGTCTCGAGTCGCTGAACAAGCTGGAAGGAAACTCCTGTGGACACGCTGGCGATCTTCGGTGCGGGCAAGCTCGGCGAGGCGTTGCTCTCCGGCCTGCGGCGGGCCGGCCGGGCGCCGGAAGAGATCGTCGTCGTCGAGCGCTCCGAGGAGCGGGCGAAGTTCCTGCTCGAGCGCTACGACGTGCGGGCGGTCTCCCCGGCCGACGCGGTCGCGCACGCCCGGACGCTGATCATCGCGGTGAAGCCGCAGGACGTCGGGGTGCTGCTGGACACGCTGGCGCCGCTGGTCGGGCCGGACCAACTGGTCGTCTCGGTGGCGGCGGGGATCCCGACCAAGTACTACGAGCAGCGGCTCGCGGACGGCGTCCCGGTGATCCGGGTGATGCCGAACACGCCTGCGCTGGTTGACGAGGCGATGAGCGTCCTGTCCGCAGGAGCGCACGCCGAGGAGAAGCACCTGGCCGCGGCGGAGGCGTTGCTGCGGCCGGTCGGGAAGGTCCGCCGGCTGCCCGAGTCGCAACAGGACGCGGTGACCGCGCTGTCCGGCTCCGGTCCCGCGTACTTCTTCTTCCTTGTGGAGGCGATGATCGACGCCGGGATACTGCTCGGGATCTCCCGCGAGGTGGCGGCGGACCTGATCGTCCAAAGTGCGCTCGGCGCCGCGACGATGCTGCGGGACAGCGGACAGCACCCGGTGCAGCTGCGCGAGGCGGTCACGTCGCCGGGCGGGACGACGATCGCGGCTATCCGGGAGCTTGAGCGGCACGGGGTTCGGGCTGCGCTACTCGATGCGATCGAGGCCGCCCGAGACCGCTCCACTGAGTTGGGTCGCCTCTACTGAGCGAGCGAACTCGGGGGTCCGGAGTGTCCAGTGGGGCTGCCGAGGGCCGAATCCGAGGGTCCTCAGGGCGATTCGTGGGGCGGATCGAGCTGTCCGGGACATGACAAAACATGAATTCGGACGGTCTAAAGTGGGGCAAACTCGGATGAAATCCCAAGGAATGTTGCGATCAGCATAGGCAGAGTTGCTGAGGGTATCGCTCGCTCCCACTTGCACCGTTACTCTACTAGGAGCACGTGCGTGACCACCGTGCCGGAGGGGAAGCCGGCACCCGATACGTGCCCGGGTGAGGTGGGTCGTATGGCAATGGCAGGACCGTCGAATTTGTCCGATGTCAGGTTCCTCACCGTCGCTGAGGTGGCGACGTTGATGCGAGTCTCGAAGATGACCGTGTACAGGCTCGTCCATTCAGGAGAGCTGAACGCAGTACGGGTCGGTCGCTCGTTCCGAGTGCCCGAGCGTGCAGTGCACGAGTATCTTCGCGACGCGTTCACCGACACCGCCTGAGTGAAGTCTTTTCGACCGACTCTCCGAGGTCGCGGTGACCTTGGAGGAGGCGTGAGGTTGAAAAGAGTTCATCTGACGGCTCCGACCCGGAGAGGGGCAGTAGCGGCCGGGGAGTCCGCTGCAACCTCCGCTCCGGGTGGGGGAACCTGGCCTGACCGGGCGGCGTGAGCCGTCCACGAATCGGCCGTGGTGGCGTGGAGGCCCCCTACCTCCACCCCCACGGCTTCTTCGTGTGGGCTCCAGTGCCGTAGTCGTGTGACTAGTGGCATTCAGGGTTCGGGTCGCGGGTCTGGCATGTCCGGCCTAGGCTCACTTTTGGTACGACGAGCGGCACGCTCGGCGACTCCCGCGGAGGGGGTCCGGCGCGGGCGACAGCAGCCCGGGCAGGGCAGTCGGGCCGGCTCAAGATAGGGTGTACTTCCGTCTCTCTATCGTCGTACGAAGAACATTGAGGAAGTCGTATGGGTTCGGTCATCAAGAAGCGCCGCAAGCGGATGGCGAAGAAGAAGCACCGCAAGCTCCTGAAGCGGACCCGCGTTCAGCGTCGCAACAAGAAGTAGGCCGCACCCGGGGAGGCAGCATGCCGGCAGAGGAAACACCGCCGGGTCTGCCCCGGGTTGTCTTGGTCACCGGCGTCAGCCGGTACTTCGGCGGTCGTCTTGCCGCCCGTCTCGCGGCCGACCCGAGTATCGAGCGGATACTCGGCGTCGACACCGTGGCGCCGGACGCGGAGACGGCAGAGCGGATCGGCCGCACGGAATTCGTGCGTGCCGACATCCGTAACCCGTTGATCGCGAAGGTCATCGCCGACGCCGGTGTCGACACCGTCGTCCATATGAGCGTGCTCGCGACTCCGGCCGGTCTCGGCGGGCGGGCGTCGATGAAAGAGCTCAACGTCATCGGCACGATGCAGCTCCTCGCGGCGTGCCAGAAGGCGCCGACGGTCCGGAAGCTCGTCGTGCGGTCGTCGACAGCCGTCTATGGGGCTTCGCCGCGTGATCCGGCGGTGTTCACCGAGAACATCCAGGCGAAGCAGAGCCCCCCGAGCGGCTACGCCAAGGACGCGACCGAGGTCGAAGGGTACGTCCGCGGGTTCGCCCGGCGGCGTCCGGACGTCATCGTCACGACCCTGCGGCTGGCGAACATGCTCAGCCCGCGGATCGACACGCCGCTGGCGAGGTACTTCGCGCTGCCGGTGGTGCCGACCGTGCTCGGTTACGACGCCCGGCTCCAGTTCCTGCACGTCGAGGACGGTCTCGACGCGCTCTGCCGCGCCGTGCTCGAGGACCACCCCGGTACGTACAACGTCGCCGGACCCGGGTCGCTGCTGCTGTCGCAGGCGATTCGCCGGGCCGGGCGGGTCCAGCTGCCGGTGCCGTCGATCACCGCCCCCTACCTCGGGATGGTCGTGCGGCAGGCCGGCTCGATCGACTTCTCCCCCGAACAGACGCGGCTGCTCACGTACGGCCGCGTCGTCGACATCTCCCGGCTCCAGCAGGAGTTCGGGCTCACCCCGGCGTTCACGACCGCGGCGGCGTTCGACGATTTTGTCCGCGGCAGCGATCTCGCGTCCCTGTTGTCCGCCGAGAACCTGAGCGCGGTCGAACGGGGGCTGCGGACGCGCTGGTCGGCGGCTCGCCGCCTGGTCGAGTCGGTCCGGTCCGGCGCCCCCCGATCCTGAGCTGCTCCCCGACGTATGGCCCCCGACCCTGGTGGAACCCGGTAGGGCGAGACCCCCGGTTGGCAAGGAGTGCCGCAGATGCCCGACGCCCAGATCATCCCCTTCGACGGCGGCGCGTCCCGTGCTCAGCGCACCGAACAGCACGCTCCGATCGAGGTGGACGACGCCGCCGACCCGACGCTTCCCACCGAACCTGTGGTGGCCACCGACGAAGGAATCACCGCCGACGCGGACGCCGATCGGCGAGCCGCCGGTGAGGCCGTGACCGTGGAAGCGGCCGTCATCCCCCCGCAGGGCGCGGACAAGCCCGCACCGCGACGGCGCACGACCCCGGGCTCCGGCCGCGGCACGGCGGGCACTGGACGCAGCACCGCCGGCACGGGCCGCGGCACGGCAGGGAAGGGCCGCAGTACGGCGGCCAAGGGGCGCAGTGCGTCCGGCACGACCGCGGCCGGCGGGACCGTGAAGAAGGTCGCCGTGAAGAAGGCGGCTGGCGCGGGCAGGGGCACGGCGAGCGGTAACGGCGCGGGTCGGGGCACGGCGAGCGCTAACGGGCGGGCGGCGACCCCGAAGGCCCACCCGGCGAAGGACGACGCTGCGGGTACGCGTCAGGCGCCGACGGCAGGGCCCGAGGGAGACGTCTGGGACCGGCGGGTCGCCGGAGCGCTCGCTTTCCTCCGCCGTCGGCTCACCGGCGAGTACGAGACCGACGAGTTCGGGTTCGACCCCGAGTTCGCGACCTCGGTGCTGGCACCGGCGCTGCGCCCGATCTACGAGAAGTGGTTCCGGGTCGAGATCTCCGGCCTGGAGCACATCAGCGACACCGGCGGCGCGCTCGTGGTGGCCAACCACTCCGGCACGATCCCGGTGGACGCGACGATGCTGCAGCTCGGGCTCCTCGACCGCCACCCGGCGCACCGGAACCTACGGCTGCTCGGCGCCGACCTGGTGTTCCAGATGCCGTTCGTCGGTGAGCTGGCGCGGAAGTCCGGCAGCACGCTGGCCTGCCAGCCGGACGCCGAGCGGCTGCTGTCCGGCGGTGAGCTGGTCGGCGTCTTCCCAGAGGGGTTCAAGGGCGTCGGCAAACCGTTCAGCGAGCGGTACAAGCTGCAGCGGTTCGGTCGGGGCGGGTTCGTGTCGGCGGCGTTGGCCACGAAGGCGCCGATCATCCCGTGCGCGATCGTCGGCGCCGAGGAGATCTACCCGAAGATCGGGGACGCCAAGGTCATCGCACGGATGTTCGGGTTGCCGTACTTCCCGCTCACCCCGACGTTCCCGTGGCTCGGGCCGCTGGGCGTGGTCCCGCTGCCGTCGAAGTGGTACATCCAGTTCGGGGAGCCGATCGAGACCTCGGATCTGGCGTCCGGCGCGGACGACCCGATGCAGGTGTTCAACCTCACCGACCAGGTGCGGGAGACCATCCAGCAGATGCTCTACCAACTGCTCATGCGGCGGCGCAGCGTCTTCGGGTGAGTTAGCTCGTGCCCGAGCTGGGTAAACGTCCGGTCATGACCGACAACGCGAACGAACAGGGCACGACCCGCCGGGTGACTCCGAAGGACGTGCGGGACGCGATGGCCACCTACTCCGGTGACGGTCAGGGCGACGACGCAACCGGCGGAGACGCGCTGGCCGAAGTGCAGCGCGCCCGCGCCGCCGCCGAATCCGACGACACCCGCCCCACCCCGGACACCGGCCTCTGAGCAATGAACATTCTGTGCCCCTCCAGGGGCACAGAATGTTCAGCGCTTCAGGCGATCTTTCGGCGCATGGCGAGAGTGCCCGCTACGCCGCCGGCGATGACGCCGGCGGCGGCCACGGCCGGGGCGCCGACCTTGGCGGCCTTGCGGGCGGTGCGGTAGTCACGCACCTGCCAGCCACGCTCCCGGGCCTCGCGGCGCAGCGCCGAGTCCGGGTTGATCGCCACGCCGGTGCCGACCGTGCTGAGCATCGGGACGTCGTTGACCGAGTCGCTGTACGCCGTGCAGCGAGGCAGCTCGAGGCCCTCGCGGCGCGCCAGCGAGAGCACGGCCTCCGCCTTCGCCGGACCGTGCAGCGGCTCACCGACCAGACGGCCGGTGTACTTGCCGTCGACGACCTCGGAGACGGTGCCGAGTGCGCCGGTGAGCCCGAGCCGGTGGGCGATGATGCTTGCCAGCTCGACCGGCGTCGCGGTGACCAGCCAGACCCGCTGACCGGCGTCCAAATGCATCTGGGCCAGCGCCCGGGTGCCGGACCAGATCCGCTTGGCCATGACCTCGTCGTAGATCTCCTCGGCGTGGCCGACGATCTCGGTGACGTCGCGTCCGGCGACGAACGCGAGCGCGGCCTGGCGGGCCGTCACCATGTTGGCGGCGTCCTCGACGCCGGACATCCGGAACCGCATCTGCTGCACCGCGAACCCGAACAGGTCGCGGCTGCTGAAGTACTTCCGCGCGGCGAGGCCACGGGCGAAGTGATAGATCGACGCGCCCATCATCATCGTGTTGTCGACGTCGAAGAACGCCGCAGCACTAAGGTCCGGCGCCACCTGGGCCGGTGCTTCCACCTCGGCGGCGGCTGCGCTCGCGGCGCCGGCGACGACCGCCAGAGCGTCCTTGCGGCGGCGTCGCTTAGTGAGCGTGATCACGCGCTACCTCCGAAACACTGACGTGCAGAAACGCGCCTGTAGACCCTGGGGGCGACCGCGCCCCAGTTTACGGGCGGCTGCCTGAACGGCTCTGTGCCGGTCGGGGCAACAGAACGTGAGGCGTGCGGGCCCGCAGAATGAACGTCCGGGGCGGCCCGTTCAGTCCCGGCCTGCCTCTCCGACGTCACTGGTGAGCGCGCTGCCGACGATGCTGTCGACGGTCTGGTCCGCGGAGCCGATCAGCGAGTCGGTCGGTGACCCGGTGCTCGGCGAGGGGAGGATCGATCCGGACTGCGGGATCAGGTTTTCCGCAGCACTCGACGGGTCGGATTCCCAGTCGTCGTCGGTGACGGCTGCGGAGGACTTCCGGCCTGCGGCTCCGGGGGAGACCCGGCCGGTGCTGGCTGCGCTGCCAGTTGGTGCGGTGGTCGGCGTTTCGGACGTGCGGTCCGAGCTGTCCGACCGGGAACTCTCGGTCCACGGAACTCTCGGCGGTGCCGGCTCGTCCGAGGGTATCCGGGATTCGTCGGCGGAGGTGTCCGAACACGGGCGTGCGATCGGCCCGAGCTCGTCCCGGTTGAACGGCCCGGTGCAGTGCAGGACCTCACGGACCTGGGACGAGCGGACGCTGATCTGTTCGAGCAGGGCGCGCGAGGCGTGTATCCGGCGCACGACCGCGGGTGCCGCTCCGGGCGCCTTCTCGATCCGGGTCAGCCCCCGGCGCTGCGACACCACGAACTCGTCCACCAGATCGAGCGGCGCGGGGTGGTGCTGGGTGGTGGCTGCGGTGCCGAGGTCGGACATCCCGAGCCGGCTGTCGCTGTCCATGTCGTCGAGCAACCGGCCGAGCTGGGCGAGGTCGCCGGTGGCCGCGGCGGCCTCCTGCAGCCGGTTGCGCGCGAAGTCCAGGTGGAGCTGCCCGCGGGCGACCGCGGAGCGGGCCAGCGTGAGCTGTGCGGCCTCACGGCTCCGTTTGACGCCGTAGAGCGCGTCGCCGGGGTTGGCACCGCCGCTGGCAAATCCGACCCCGGACAGCGCGACCAGCCCGGCCAGCGTCCCGCTGACCACCGTGACGCGGCGCGGGATCCGCCGCCGGCCCAGCGGGAACGTGCGTGTGCCGGGCTCGACGTCGACGGAAGGGGGCGGCCGGAACCCGGGCTCGGCGTTGATGCCGTGCACCGAGGCCACCGCGATGAGCCGCTGCCGCAGCCGGTTACGGAACTCGTCGTCCGCCTTGACCTGCTCGCCCGCGCTCCCGAGCCGTTCGGCGAGGAGCACCAGGTCGCTGACCTCGTCCGATCCGCGTCCGGCCGGGGCGCGATGGACGCCGATCGGGTGCGGCGGCGCCGCGTGCTGACCGGCCGCGTGCTGGCCGGTATGTCGTGAGCGACCGGGGTGGTCGATCGTGCGGCGCTCGCCGGCGCGGTCGGCGGTCCGGTCGGCAGAACGGCGCTCGGCACCACGGCGGGCCGACACCCTCGCGTTGAAGTCCCGCGCTCGTCGGCGTTCCGCTGGGCTCAACATCACCGTGGGCACCTCCTCTCCGCCCCCCACGTCCCGGCCGTCCGCTGCCGGTGCCGAGGACACCATCGCCTCGGCACACCGGATAACGCGCCGCGCCGCCCCGGGGTTACGGGGGCGCGTCGGTTCGGAACCCTCACGGAGTGAATCCCTCCGGGAGCAACCGGCCGAGTGTCCGTACTGCCCGGTATTGCAGTGCCTTGATGGCCCCGTCGTTCTTGCCCATGATCTGCGCGGTCTCGGTCACTGACAGGCCCTGGAGGAACCGCAGCGTGATGCACTCCTGCTGCTCGGGGTTGAGGCGACGGACGGCGTCCAGCAGCGTCGCGTTGTCCAGCCGGGTGATCACCTCGGCCTCGGGGCGGCCCTCCGGACCCGGTGCCTCGTCGTCGGCGTCGAGCATGTCGGCGGTGGTCACCTCGAGCCGGGCCCGCGCCGACTTGTAGTGGTCGGCGATCAGGTTCCGGGCGATCGTGACCAGCCAGGCGCCGAGGTCGCGGCCCTGCCAGGTGACGCTGCCGATCCGCCGCAGCGCGCGGAGCCAGACCTCGCTGGTCAGGTCCTCCGCGACGGTGCGGGAGCCGATCCGGTACGAGATGTACCGGTAGACCGTGTCGAAGTACCGGTCGTAGATCCGCGCGAACGCGCTCGCGTCGCCGGCCTGTGCCTGGCGCACCAGGTCCCAGACGTCCTCGTCCTCATCGTGCGTCTCGGGCGCGGGTCGCTCGGCCGAACGTCGGCCCCTGGTCGGGCCGGGAACGCGGTAACCGGGCTGGTCGTCGCGGTCAGGGCCGTCGTGGCCCGGAGGCTCCTGGCCTGGTGGTCCGCCCGAACCGGCTCCGCCGGGTGGTCGCCCGACCACGACCGTGCCCCCGGTCTCCGAATCGACCGGGCGGCGCTGGGCCGGGTTGCGCAGCGCGCGCGAGGACGGCCGCCCCGGCCGCGGATCGGCGCGGTGCGGTTCGCCCTGGGCGCCGGGGGTGTCGGGGCCGCCGGGCGGCGGTTCGACACCCGGCTGCGCGGGCAGGACCGGTCCCGCCTGGGTGCCGGCGGGGGGCAACGTCGGTAGGGGTAGCGCTGCGGTCGGGGTGCTGTCGGCGTCCAGCGGCCCCGCGTGCTCGGCACGGCGAGCCCACGGGATCCGGGTCGGTTCCCGTCGCCCGGTCAGGCAACGCAAGCCACCGCCCAGGCTGCCGCCCAGGCCGAGGCCGAGCCCGCCCAAGCCGGTGCGGCTGCGCAGGCCGGTGCGTTCCCGAAGGTCCGCGAGCGCTTGCCGGAGATCGGAGAGGTCGAGTTCCAGCTCGATGCCGCCCGGCAACGCGCCGTACCCCACCGTCCCGCCGATCATGCTCGTCCCCCCACGTGGCCCGCCGAGCCCGCCCGGGAGGCCGTGAGCGACGGCCTCCGCCAAGCGGTCACCAGCGGTGCCCCAGAAGTGGCGAGCCCGCCGGCCGGACGACGTCCGGACGGACCGACTACAGCAAGTACATGACTGATAACGCAGAGATCATACTTTCCCCAAGGCTCTCGCCGCGTCGGGGACGCACACACCACGACATTTCTTCCATTCCGGCCCCCTTGTCATGCACTGCGGCACATCCTGGCACTGTCGCGCCACTCAGAGTTGCAAAAGTTAGTCACAGCCCCCGTACGGGGGGCAGTGCCGCGCCAGTAGTTCCACGATTGGCCCCCGAACGTCCGTCGGTGCTCGGAACGACCGGGAGTTCTCGCTCGTCTCTCTGGTGACGGACGCTCCGGCGATGGGGCTACGTGGCAGACTTTCCGGCGACGGACCGAGTGACGGTCCATTCCGGACCACGATCGATCGAGGGTGAGATGGCGGCGACCGATCACACCGTGACGCTGCTGACCCGGGTCGGGTGCCACCTCTGTGACGACGCCAAGGACGTGCTGGTGCGGATCGCGTCCGAGACCGGCGTCGGCTGGGACGAGGTGGACGTCGATGCCGACCCCGAGCTGGCCTACGAATACGGCGACCGGGTGCCGGTCGTCCTGCTCGACGGCAAGGAGCACGGCTTCTGGCGGGTCGAGGAGGCTCGCCTGCTCCGCGACCTCGCGCGCTGACCGCGGTGGTGACGACAAGGCGACAGTGACGCTGGGTCGCGGGCCCGGTCGGGTTACCGTCGGGTTAACCAGCGTCGAACTAGCGTTCTGTGACTTCTTCAACACTCTTGGTGTTTGTGTTGCTCGTCACCGAGGCTCTGGCCTGCGGTGTCGACTTTGTGCAGGCGTTCACAAGCGGCTACGGTGAGGGCTAAGCGCTGTTACCGCGCCGGGTCCAGGTAGCGGTTCCGGGGCGTACCGATCGCGCGACCATCAGTCGGCGTCCGCACCGTCGAGGAGACCGATGTCCGGAGATCGTCCGCGCATCCGCGCCGCGGGTCGTACCCGCGGTGTGCCCGAAGCGACGGTCGCCCGGCTCCCGGTCTATCTGCGGGCGCTGCACGCGCTCGCCGACGCCGGCCACGACACGGTGTCCTCCGAGGAGCTGGCGGTCGCGGCGGGCGTGAACTCCGCGAAACTCCGCAAAGACCTCTCCCACCTCGGCTCCTACGGCACCCGTGGGGTCGGCTACGAGGTCGCGCTCCTGGTCGACCAGATCTCCCGCGCGCTCGGGCTCACCCAGCGCTGGGCCGTCGTCCTGGTCGGGGTCGGAAACCTCGGTCACGCGCTGGCCGGCTACGCCGGCTTCGCCTCCCGTGGCTTCCGGATCGCGGCCCTCTTCGATGCGGACGCCGAGCGCGTCGGCGAGCGCATCGCGGGCCTCGACATCCGCCACATCGACGACCTTCCCCGGGTCGTCGACGAGGAGCAGGTCTCCATCGGGGTGATCTCCACGCCGTCCGACGCCGCCCAAGAGGTGGCCGATCGGCTGGTCGAGGCGGGGGTCACCAGCATCCTGAACTTCGCCCCCTGCGTCCTGCAGGTCCCCGACGGGGTCGACGTCCGCAAGGTCGATCTCGCGCTGGAGCTGCAGATCCTCTCCTTCCACGAGCAGCGGAAGGCGGACAGCGCCGGGGGCCGATCCGGTGTGAACGGAACGGGTGTCAACGGCAGCAACACGGTGCCGTCGGCCGCCAGCGGCACCGTGACGCCACTGCCGGCTCCCCGAGTCGATGCCCGGGAGGTCGTCGGTCAGTGAGCCTGTATCGAACCGGGAGCCCCGAGCGGAGCGTGCACCTGGCATGAGCGTTGTCGTCGTCGGTCTCAACCACCGCACCGCGCCGGTGCGCCTGCTGGAACGAGCCTCGGTGCCGTCCCCGGAACTCGGTGGCGTGCTGGCCGAGCTGATCAGTGGTGCGCACGTCGCCGAGGCGGTCGTGCTCTCCACCTGTAACCGGGTGGAGGTCTACGCCGCGGTCAACACGTTCCACGGCGCGCTGCACGAGATCGGGCAGGTGCTGTCCGCCCGCACCGGCGTCCACATCGCCGAACTCGCCGACCACCTCTACGTCCACTACGCGGACGCCGCGGTGCGGCACCTCTTCACGGTCGTGTCCGGGCTGGACTCGCTCGTCGTCGGCGAGCCGCAGATCCTCGGCCAGATGCGCGAGGCCTACAACGCCGCGGACGGCCACGGCGCACCGGGCCGGATGCTGCACGAGGTGATGCAGCAGGCCCTGCGGGTCGGCAAGCGCGTCCACACCGACACCGACATCGACCACGCCGGTCAGTCGGTGGTCACCGCCGCGCTCCGGCTGGGCTCCGAGCGGGTCGGCTCGCTGTCCGGCCGCCGCGCACTGGTCGTCGGCGCCGGTTCCCTGGGGGCGCTCGCCGCCGCCACGCTCCGCCGCGACGGCATCGGCGACATCACGGTCCTGAACCGCACCCCGGAGACCGCCCACCGCGTCGCCGCGGGCGTCGGCGGGCGCGGTGGCGACCTGACCGAGATCCGGGCGGCCCTGGCCGAGGCGGACGTCGTCGTGACCGCGACCGGCGCGACCGAGGCCGTGCTCACGTACCAGGACGTCTCCGCAGCGCTAGAGGCACGCGGGCCGAACGCGGCCGACCTGGCGATCCTCGACCTGGCGGTGCCGCGCGACACCGAGCGCGCGGTCGACATGCTGCCGGGCGTCGTCGTGCTGGACATCGAGGCGCTCACCGCCGCGCTGGCCCACGAGCCCGCGACCACCTCCGTCGACGCCGCGGCGTCGATCGTCGAGAACGAGGTCGAGGCGTTCGCTGCCTGGCAGCGGTCGACCGAGGTCGCACCGACCGTGGTCGCGCTGCGTGCCCGAGCCGACCAGGTCGTCGCGGGTGAACTCGATCGGCTGCACTCCCGGCTGCCCGACCTCGACGACGCCGCCCGCCGCGAGGTGGAGAAGACCGTGCGCCGGGTGGTGTCGACGCTCCTGCACACGCCGACCGTGCGGATGAAAGAGCTGGCTACGGCCCCTGGCGGAGACCGCTACGCTGCGGCGGTCCGGGAATTGTTCCTGCTCGACGGACACGCGCGGCCGGCTGCCGCGGTCACCGTCGAGCCGGTCGGCTCGGAGAGCGTCGTCGACGGCAACCCCTGGATCGTGAGCGAGAGCGAGGTGTCCGGATGAGCAGGCCGTTGCGCCTGGGTACGCGGGCCTCGAAGCTCGCGCTGGCCCAGTCCGGCGACGTCGCCGCCGCGCTCACCGCGGCCACCGGCCGCGCGGTCGAGCTGGTGCACATCAGCACCGACGGTGACCGCGACCGCACCACGCCGCTGACGCAGATCGGCGGCACCGGGGTGTTCGTCTCGGCGCTGCGGGACGCGCTGCTCGCCGACGAGATCGACTTCGCGGTCCACTCGTACAAGGACCTGCCGACGGCGGCCGCCGAGGGGCTGACGATCGCGGCGGTGCCGGTCCGCGCCGACACCCGCGACGCGCTGATCGCCCGGGACGGCCTGACGCTGGAGAAGCTGCCGGCCGGCGCACGCATCGGCACCGGTGCGCCGCGCCGGATCGCCCAGCTGCTGGCCGCACGCCCGGACGTGGTCTGCGTGCCGATCCGCGGCAACGTCGACACCCGGCTGGGCAAGGTCAGCAGCGGCGAGCTCGACGCGGTCGTGCTCGCGGTGGCCGGCCTCACCCGCCTCGGCCGGGCCGCCGAGATCACCGAGGCTCTCGACCCCGACGTCGTCGTGCCCGCACCGGCGCAGGGCGCGCTCGCGATCGAGTGCCGCGCCGACGACGCCGATTTGGTCGAACTGCTCGGCACGCTCGAAGATTCAGGTGCTCGCGCCGAGGTCGTCGCTGAGCGGACGCTGCTCGCCACGCTCGAGGCCGGATGCAGTGCCCCGGTTGCGGCCTGGGCGACCGCCGGTACCACTGAACTCACCCTGCGGGCCAGGGTCGCGTCGCTGGACGGCACCACCGTCCTGACCGACGCACGGACGATCACCGTCCCCGACCCGCACGACAGTTTGCACACCGACGCCGAGACGGTGGGTCGGCAGCTCGCTGCTGACCTCCTCGCTTCCGGCGCCGACACCCTGATGGGGAGAACCGCATGACCCGTCGCTCCACGACTGGCCGGATCACGTTCGTCGGGGCAGGCCCCGGCGACCCGGGGCTGTTGACCCGGCGTGCGCTCGATGCCGTCGCTGACGCCGACCACATCCTGCACGACCGGTCACTTCCGGCCCCGCTCCTGGCCGCGGTGGTCGCCGCCGCGCCAGCGGAGGTCGAGGTGAGCGTCGCCGAGGGCGCGGCGGGCGACATCGCGAAGGTCCTGCTGTCCGGAGCCCGCTCCGGCCGCACGGTGGCCCGCCTGGTCGCCGGCGACCCGCTGACCGCGGAGTCGATCGTCCGCGAGGTGCAGGCGGTCGCCCGCACGTCGGTGCCGTTCGAGGTGGTGCCCGGTGTGCCGCTGGCCGAGGGTGTCACCGGCTACGCCGGTGCGCCGACCGGCGGTCTGCGGACGACCGTCGAGGTGCGGGACGTCACCGCGCTCGACTTCGACGCGATGGTCGCCGTGCCCGGCTCGCTGACGCTGACGCTGGACGCCGGTGACCTGCCCGCCGTCCGTGACGGGCTGCTCGCCGCGGGCATGAGTGGCCAGGCGACCGTGCTGGTGACCGGCGACGGCACCACTGACACGCAGTCCACCTCGGTCTCCACGCTCGACGGCATCGTCGACGCGGCGATCGGCCTCTACGGCACGCTCGTCGTCTCGATCGGCGCCGGTGTCGGCCTGCGCGACAAGCTCTCCTGGTGGGAGTCGCGTCCGCTCTACGGCTGGAAGGTCCTGGTGCCGCGCACCAAGGAGCAGGCCGGTGCGATGAGCGCGCAGCTGCGCGGCTGGGGCGCGATCCCGGAGGAGGTGCCGACGATCGCCGTCGAGCCGCCCCGGACCCCGGCGCAGATGGAGCGGGCGATCAAGGGCCTGGTCACCGGCCGCTACGAGTGGGTCATCTTCACCTCGACCAACGCGGTGAAGGCGGTCTGGGAGAAGTTCGCCGAGTTCGGCCTGGACGCTCGTGCGTTCGCCGGCGTGAAGATCGCCTGCGTCGGCGACGCCACCGCGGCGGCCGTGCAGTCGTTCGGCGTCCGGCCGGAGCTGCTGCCGAGCGGTGAGCAGTCGAGCGACGGTCTGCTCGCCGACTTCCCGCCGTACGACGAGGTGCTCGACCCGATCGACCGGATCCTGCTGCCGCGCGCCGACATCGCGACCGAGACGCTCGCCGCCGGTCTGATCGAGCGTGGGTGGGAGGTCGACGACGTCACCGCCTACCGCACGGTCCGGGCCGCTCCGCCGCCCGCGCCGATCCGCGACGCGATCAAGTCGGGTGGCTTCGACGCGGTGCTGTTCACCTCGTCGTCGACCGTCCGGAACCTGGTCGGGATCGCCGGCAAGCCGCACGCGCGCACGGTCGTGGCCTGCATCGGACCGAAGACTGCGGACACCGCCCGCGAGCTCGGCCTGCGGGTCGACGTGCAGCCGGAGACCGCGAACGTGCCGTCGCTGGTGGAGTCGCTGGCCGAGTACGCGCTGGAGCTCCGGGAGAAGCTCGCGGCGCTGCCGACCAAGCCGCGGCGCGGCGCGAAGGCACAGGGACCGACGGCCGGGCGGCTCGCCCGGTAAGGAGCAGTACCGGTTCAGGTGACGCACGGAACGTCAACTGAACCAACAAACGCAGGGCTGCGTCATGCATGGTGGAAGGACGCAGCCGGGAGAGGGAGATCGATGAGCGGAACGTTGCGGCGGACCATCGCAGGCGCGCCCTCGCTCGAGAAGCTCTGCCCCGGCCTATCGCCGGGCAGCAGCGGCGGCGGTGGCGGGTTCCCGACCGTCCGCCCGCGGCGGCTGCGGCAGAGCCCGGCCATGCGACGGCTGGTCTCCGAGGTCCGTCTGCACCCCGCCGACCTGGTGCTTCCGCTGTTCGTCAAGGAAGGCCTGCACGAGGCGCGACCGATTCGGTCGCTTCCGGGTGTGTTCCAGCACTCGCGCGACTCACTGCGCAAGGCCGCCGCCGACGCCGTGCAGGCCGGCATCGGCGGGATCATGCTGTTCGGCGTCCCGACCGAGCGCGACCACTGCGGCACCACCGACGCGGTGCTGAACGACGCGATCGCCGACGTGATCGCCGAGGTCGGCAACGACACGGTCGTGATGAGCGACCTCTGCCTGGACGAGTTCACCGACCACGGTCACTGCGGGATCCTGGCTGCGGACGGCTCGGTCGACAACGACGCCACGCTGCTGCGGTACGCCGAGATGGCGGTCGGGCAGGCGGATGCCGGAGCGCACGTGCTCGGGCTGTCCGGAATGATGGACGGCCAGGTCGGCGTGGTGCGGGCGGCGCTGGACGCTGCCGGGCACACCGACACCGTTCTCCTCGCCTACGCCGCGAAGTACGCGTCCGGCTTCTACGGGCCGTTCCGCGACGCGGTGGAATCGCAGCTCCAGGGCGACCGCAAGACCTACCAGCAGGACCCGGCCAATGCCGCCGAGGCGCTGCGCGAGGTGGCGCTCGACGTCGCCGAGGGCGCCGACATCATCATGGTGAAGCCGGCGCTGCCGTATCTCGACGTGTTGCGGCAGGTCGCCGACGCGGTGGACGTGCCGGTGGCCGCGTACCAGGTCTCCGGTGAGTACGCGATGGTCGAGGCTGCGGCGGCGAACGGCTGGATCAACCGCGAGCAGGTCATGCTCGAGACGCTGATCGGCGCCCGCCGCGCCGGCGCCGACTTCGTCCTCACCTACTGGGCCACCGAGGCTGCGGCGCTGATCTCCTAGCGCGGGGACCCTAGCGCGGGGACCCTAGCGCGGGGATCCGGCGGCGCGGATGGTGAGGAACGCCAGCGGGGGGAAGACGAACAAGAGCCCCCACTGGAGCGTCGCCACGGCCCAGAGCAGGGATGCGAAGCCGGTCGCCAGGTAGCGCAGGATCAGGAACGCCGCGATGAGCGTCCCGATCCACCCGGCCGCGGTCTTGGCCCACATCATCCAGTTCGTGGTGCCCCCGCGGCGGATCAGCGCGACGCAGATCAGCAACGTGAGAGGTACCGCCGCCAGTCGACTCGCCACCGTACCGGGGTCGGCGGTGCCGTCGGCCGTGATCCAGCTCGTGGCCGGGTCGGGGAGCCAGGACGTCTGCCGGTCGATAGCCGTGCTCGTCTCGAACGCGCGGGACAGCCAGGACGGCTCGGTCAGCCCGCCGTCGACGAACAGCTGCCGGACGAACGGCGCCTGTGCGATCGCGTCGAGCAGACCCAGCAGGATCAGCACCAGCAGCCAGCGGCTCCAGACCTTGCGCCCGGTGGCGGTGCCCACCGGCGGGCACTGGAGGCGCTGCCACGGCACGCGTCGGGGAGCGCGTAGCGGCGGCGCCGCAGTGCGGGCCTGCGGCACGCCGTTCGGGTTCCAGGGCGCGCGCTGCTGCGGCGGCACGCCCCCGGGCGGCGGCACGGCGCCCGGCGGCCCCGCTCCCGACGGCCCCGCTCCCGGCCGCCCTGCTCCCGGCCGCACGACTCCCGGCGGGGGAGCGGCCTCCGGGGGACGGGCGGTGGCCGCGCGCAGGCGGGCGGCTGCCCCCTGGAGGCGCGCCGCGCCCTCCTTCAGCTTGGCCAGACCGACCTGCGCGGGCGGCGCCTCGGGCGCCGCTGCGGCGGCCCCGGCGGCTGCGGTGGCGCGTGCCGGGGCCGGAGTACGGGCGGCGCCGATCTCGATCGGGGGACCACCCGCGCGGCGCGAGAAGCGGTCGGCCAGGTACGCCACCAAGTCCGGTGGCTCCTCGTCGGACGCGGCCGGTGCGGCGGGCCGCGCACCGGGCCGTGCACCGGGCGGCGGGGCATCGGCGTTCGTGAACGGCCGCGTCGCCGCCGGCCGGTGCCGGATCGCGTTCCCCACCTCGGACGGGAGCCAGCTGTCCTGGTCGGCGAACGAGCCGACCTGCCGCACGATCCAGTCCAGCGACGGACGCTCGGTCGGCTCCTTGGCCAGGCAGCGGCCGATCAGCTCGGCGAGCCCCGGCGGCAGCCCGGACAGGTCCGGCGGCGCGGTGGCCACCCGGTTGGCGACCGCGAACGACTGCCCCGCCCCGAACGGCGCGACGCCGGTCGCGGCGTGCGCCAGCACGGCACCCAGCGAGAACACATCGCTGCTCGGCGCCAGTGGCGCACCGGCGAGGTGCTCGGGCGACATGTAGCCGGGCGTACCGAGCAGCGGCCCGTCGCCGGTGAGATCGATGCCCTCGACGGCCTTCGCGATCCCGAAGTCGATCACCCGCGGGCCGTTCTCCGACAGCAGCACGTTCGACGGCTTCAAGTCGCGGTGGACGACCCCGGCAGCGTGGATGACCTGCAGCGCTTCCGCCAGGCCCGCGGCCAGCGCCCGGACCGTGTCCTCGGGCAGCGCGCCGTGTTCGTTCAGGACCTGGGCCAGCGACTGGCCCCGGATGTACTCGGTCGCGAGCCACGGCGGGTCCCCGTCGGGGTCGGCGTCGAGCATCGCGGCGGTGAACGGCCCGCCGACCCGCTGGGCCAGCGCGACCTCGCGGCGGAAGCGGATGCGGAAGTCCGGGTTGAGCGCGAGGTGCCCGTGCACGGCCTTGACCGCCACGAGCCGTCCGCCCGGCGACCGGCCCAGGTACACCGTCCCCATCCCGCCGGTCCCGAGCACTCCGACCAGCCGGTACTGCCCGAGCTGGCCCACTGTCGGCGCACTCGATGAACTCTTTTCAACCTCACGTATTTCCGTAGGCTGAGCGCCGTTCGCACGGGTCGGTCGAAAAGAATTCAACCTGCGGCTCCTTCCCCGGTAAGCCCGGGGCCCGTTCGCCGCCGGCCCCGGGCCCTGTGGTCCATCGTTGCCGCTCGGGTCAAGTTTCACCACCGCGACAGGGGGTGCGACGGGGTCTGATCTACCTGCCTGACCGGTTCCGGACACATCCGGACGGTGTGATGCCGGTTGTAGTCCAATCGCCAGTGGGGGTACACACAGCGACGTGTGACTTGCGACCCGACGCCGGGGGGCAGGGACATGAGCGGGCTGCAGATCGACGTGCTCGGACCGCTACGGATCGGGCGAAACGGCACCGCGGTGACCGTGCCGGGGGCGAAACCACGCGCGCTGCTGGTGACGCTCGCGGCGGCGCAGGGTTTTGTCGTCTCGACCGACCAGGCGCTGGACGCGCTCTGGCCGGCGAAGCGTCCGCGCAGCGCGCTGAACACGCTGCAGAGCTACGTGGCGGTGTTACGCCGGACGCTGGAACCCGGACGGGCGCCGGGCGAGCGCGGCTCGATCCTGGTGCGGGAGGGCTCCGGTTACGCGCTCCGATTACCGGTCGGTGCGCTCGACGCGGAGGAGTTCACGCGCCTCGCGACCCGCGCGAACCGTCAGCTACAGGCCGGCGAGGCGGGCTCGGCGGCGTCCGGATCGGCCGAAGCGCTGGCGCTCTGGCGCGGACGGCCGTTCCAGGACGCGCCCGACCACGTCGATCTGATCGCGGCCGAGGTGGCCCGCCTGCACGAGTTGCACGTGACGCTGCTCGAAGACCGGTTCGCCGCGGCGATCGTGCTCGGGCAGCACGCGTCGGTGGCGGGGGAGCTGGCCCAGCACTGCCGCGACCACCCGCTGCGCGAACGCGGCTGGGAGCTGCTGGCACTCGCCCGCTACCGAGACGGCCGACAGGCGGACGCGTTGGCGTCGCTACGGGAGGCGCGGCGTCGGCTCGCCGGGGAACTGGGCGTCGATCCGGGCCCGCGCCTACGCGAGCTCGAAGCGCGGATCCTCGCGCACGACGAGGCGTTGTTCCCGACGGACATCACGGCGGGCCCGAACGGAACCGCCTCGCACAACGTGCCGCTGAGCCTCGATCGAACTATCGGACGGCAGACCGAGGCCGACTGGTTGCGGACGATGCTCGCCCGGTACCGGCTGACCACGGTGACCGGCCCGGGCGGCGTCGGCAAAACACGGCTGGCGCTCGACGTCGCTCGTACGCGGGACGATCCCGACGGCCCCTGGGTGGTCGACGTGGGGCGGCTGACGTCCGGATCGCTGCTGGCCCCGGCGATCGGCCGGATACTGGGCCTGTTCGGGGCGAACACCACCGAACAGCTGACCGACGTGCTGCGGCAGCGGCACTTCCTGCTGGTGCTGGACGGGTGTGAGCATCTCGGGGAGGCCGTCGCCGAACTGGTTGCGGCCCTGCTCCGCCGCTGCGCGGGCCTCCGGGTACTGGTCACCAGCCGGGAACCGCTCCGGGTACCGGGAGAGGGCCTGCTGGAGGTGCGGCCGCTCCGGGCCGACGACGACGCCGTCGAGCTGTTCCTCGATCGGGCCGGTGCCGGCACGCACGGCTGGAACGTCCGCCCCGAAGACCGCTCGGTGGTCACGCGCATCTGCCGACGCTTGGACGGCCTGCCGTTGGCGATCGAGTTGGCCGCCGCGCGGGCGGCGGCGCTCCCGCTCCCGGAGATCGAACAGCGCCTCGACGACCGGTTCACGTTGTTGCGAGACGGCAACCGCGGCGGTGAGCACCGGCACGAGTCGCTCTGGTCGACGCTCGACTGGAGCTACTCAATGCTGAGCGCGTCCGAGCGGAGCCTGTTCGCCGCGCTGAGCGTCTTCGAGGGCGGCTTCGACACGCGCGCGGTGGCCGCCGTCGCCGGGCCCGAGCGCTCCGCCGTCGCGGCGACCGTCGATCTGGCCGCGCTGGTCGCCAAGTCGTGCGTGGTGCGAGTACGCGACGAGGAGGCGGGACCGGCCGGCGACCGGTACGGACTGCTCGACACCGTCAGGGCGTTCGCGTCCGCGCAACTCTCCGGAGCGGCGGCGGCGAGCGTCCGCGCACGTCACCGCGCCTGGGTCGAGGACCTCACCGCCACCGCGGAGCGGCGGATGGTGTCGTTCGACGCGGCCGACTCGATCGCGCGGCTGAGCGTCGAGCGGGCCAACTGCCGCGCTGCGCTGGCGTCCGCGAGCACCGACGACGACCCGGGCCGCGCGCTCCGGATCGTCGCGTCACTGGGCTTCTACTGGTACCGAACCGGCGCGATCGAGGAGGGCACCGGCAGCCTCCAGCAGGCGCTCCGGTTCCCCGACCGGGCGCCAGAAGCGCTTCCCCGGGCGCTGCTCTTCCTCGCCGGACTGCACTACCTGGCCGGCGACCTCCGAGCAGGGCTCGGCGGGCTGGACGCCGCTGCCGTCGCCGCGCGCGCCGTGGACGATCGCCTGACGCTGATCCGCGCGACCTGCTACCGGGCCCATTTCGGTGTGCTGGCCGGGGAGAATCCGGCCGAGATGGCCGCGGTGGCGCGCCGGGCCGTCGCCTGGGCCGAACGCTCGGCGCCGCAGTGGGTGGCGGCCGAGGCCCTCAGCGCACTCGGGCACGTCGACCGGCTGGGCGGCGATCCGGCGACGGCGCTGGATCGGCTGACCCGGGCGCAACGCCTGGCGGAGGAGTGCGGACACGATTGGGCGGCCGGGTCCGCGGCGTGGGCCGCCGTGAAGGCAGCGCTGGACCTCGGCCGGTCGACGCGCGCGCTCCGCCTGATCACCGAGCAGGTCGTCGCGCAGGAGATAGCCGGTGACTGGACGTCATGGCTGGTGATGGTCCACACCGCGGCCGGCGCGCTGGCGGCGTCCGGGCGCGCCGAGGACGGCGCGATGCTGTTGGGTGCGGTGACGGCGATCGGGGCGCGCCTCGGGTTCGACCCGGCGCGGATGGACCCGATCGACGCGCCCCGGATCGAGCGTCTGGTGACCGATGGGTGCACACCCGAGGTCGCCGCCGCCGCCCGGGCCGCCGGGACCGAACTGACCCGCACCCAGGTGCGGGACCTGCTTCTCCAAGCGGTCTGACCAGGCCTTCCGCGGCAACGCGAGCGGCACGGCTCCAGCGGACCTCAGGCTCACCTCAAGCCACGGTGCCGATGATCCGGCCAGGCCCGTGATCGCGGGCCGCCCCGTGGAGAAGGGACGCCCGATGTCCAACATTGCCACCCGTGGCCTGGCGACGAACCACAGCGAGACGGTCGTGGGCCGCGGCCTGAGCACCAACCACAGCGAGCCGGTGGTCGGTCGTGGGCTGAGCACCAACCACAGCGAGACCATCGTCTCGCGCGGCTGACGACGCGGCTGCGCGGCCGGGGGCCGGGATGGGTATCGACGTAGGCCGCCCGGCCGCACCGGACGCGCAGCAGGGAACGGGGCGATCGAGCACACGCCGGCTGCCCCGTTCCGCGTGGCTCGTCTTGGCGGGAGAAGCCGTCTCCTGCGGCGGAATGGGCCTCACGCTGCCGTTCCTGCTCGTGTACCTGCACGAACAGCGCGGGATCGGGCTGGGTGCGGCCGGGCTGATCGTCGCGTCGATCGGGCTCGCCGGGTTCGTCGGCAACCCGGTGGGCGGATGGCTCTGCGATGTGGTGGGCGCCCGCCGCGTCGCGGTGGCCGGACTGCTGGTCGTCGCGGTCGGCGCCGCACTGACCCCGGCGGTGCGCTCCACCTGGCAGGGGTTCCTGGCCGCAGGAACGTACGGGCTCGGGATAGCGCTCGCCGCTCCGGCGCGGGGCGCGCTGCTCGCGCTGGTCGTACCGGTGCCGCTGCGCGGCCGTGCGTTCGCGCTGCGGTACGGCCTGAACAACCTCGGGCAGACGCTGGGTGGCCTGATCGGCGCTCTGCTCGTCGTCGCGTCACCTGGGGGCTTCACGGCGATCTACCTCGTCGAGGCCGTGACGTTCCTGCTCTTCGCGCTGCTCACCGTGCGGGTGCGCCCGCGGACGAACGAACCTGTCGGCCGGAGTCCGGGCGGGTACCGCCAGGTCGTCGGCGACCGTCCGACGCGCGCCGTCCTCGCCTTGATCGTGCTGGTGGTCGCCGCCGGCTACGGACAGCACAGCGCGGGATTCACCGGCTACGCGACCGAGGGAGCCGGCGTGGACGCCGCGGGGCTCGGTCTGGCGTTCGCGGTGAGCACACTCGTCGTCGTGGTGGCGCAGCTCCCGGTCAACGGCTGGTCCGCCCGGATCCCGCGCAGTCGCACGATGGCAGCCGCGGCATTCACGACGGCGCTCGGCTGGGCGGTCGCCCTCGTCGGCGGCGCGGTGAGCGACAGCGTGTGGCCGTTCGTCGTCGCGATGGGGCTCTTCGGCCTGGGCGCGACAGCGTTCTCGCCGGTGGTGGCGGCGCTCGTCAACGACCTCGCGACCGACGACCTGCGCGGGCGGTACAACGCGGCGTTCAACCTCACGTACACGATCGGGTTCACGGCCGGGCCCGCGCTCGCCGCGCTGTTCCTGTCCGCGGGTTATCCGGCGGCTCCGCTCACGGTCGCGGTCGTCGTGCTTCTCGGTGCGGTGCTGCTGAGCCTTCGGCTCGGCCGGCTGCTTCCGGCCTCGGTCAACCTTCCGGCCGTTCAAAACCACAGGGGGACGCAATGAGCGAGGCCACCGCGGGCGCGGTCGACGCCGCAGCAGCCGTCCGGGCCGCTTGCGCCGACGCCGAGCGTCTCCGCGCGGCCGGGCGGTACGCCGAGGCCGAGCAGGCGCTGCGAGCCCTGCTGAGCCGCGCCGAGCAGGAGTGCGGACCGGAGTCTTTCGCGGTCGCCGAGGTCTGCAACAGCCTCGGCGTCCTCGGCAAGTACACCGGCCGCTTCGACGAGGCACGGACGCAGTACCGCCGCGCGCTGGCGATCATCGTGGCCGAGGTCGGCGAGAACCATGCCGACGCTGCCGCGATCTATCACAACCTCGGCGGCCTCGACCACGCCCGGGGCCGCTACCGGGACGCCGAGCCGGCTGCGCGTCGCGCGGTCGAGATCCGTCGGCGCGCCTGCGGGCCTGACCACCCGGACGTGGCCGCCGACGAGGTCGCGCTCGCCGCCGTTCTGCAGCAGCTCGGCGCGACCGACGAAGCCCGGACGCTGCTCGGCCGGGCGCTCGGCGTGTACGAGCGTCACTACGGACCGGAGCACCTCGAGGTCGCGATCGTGCTGGGTAACCTCGCCGTGCTCCGCGTCGACGACGACCCGGCGGCGGCCGCCGAGCTGTGGCGGCGGGCGCTCGCGATCAAGCGGGCTGCGCTCGCCCCCACCCACCCGGAACTCGCGGTCACGCTCAACAACCTGGCGATGGCGCACTGGCGGCTCGGTGAGCACGACCGGGCGGAGCCGCTCCTCGCCGAGACGGTCGCGGTGCTCACCGGCGCTGTCGAGGACGACCACCCGCTGTTGCGCAGCGCCACCGCGGACCTGGCGGACCTGCGACGCGAACGGGCTCAGGCCGCGCGGCCGTAGGCGTCGGCGAATTGGTAGACCTGCTCGACGTATGCCGGAACGCGGTTGTACGTGAAGACCGCGGATGCCCAGCCGACGCCGGTCGCGAGGTCCTGGTCGCGGGCGCACAGGTAGTAACCGGCGGCCAGTGCGGCGTCGTCGACGTCGTAGGGGTCGGCGCGGCGGTTGCCGTCGGCATCCACCGACCAGGCCTTCCACGTCGCCGGGAGGAACTGCATCGGCCCGACCGCGCGGTCGTAGGTGCGATCGCCGTCGAGGGTCCCGCGGTCGGTGTCGCGGATGAGTTCGACGCCGCCGCCGCCGGCCAGCGGGACGCCGATGATCCGGCTGCTGCTGGTGCCGTCCGGCCGTAGCTTCGCGCCGCCGTAGCGTCCGTGGTTCGACTCGACCGCGCCGATGCCGGCCAGCAGCGTCCAGGAGAGGTGGCAGCGGGGTTTGGCCGTCGCGAGTACCGCCTCGGCGTAGCCGTAGGCCTGGAGCGCGACCGGGGGGATGTCGAGCAGCCGCAGCGCGCGGGCCCAGGACGCGAGCGCGTCGGCAGGGCGGTCGGCGGTCTCCTCGGGACGGGCGGCGTTCACCGGGGCGCTGGCGGCACCCTCGGAGGGAAGCGCGCTGGTGGTGGCGGTGAGGAGCGGAGGCGCGGCGGTCGGGGCTGCCGGTACGGAGTTCGGCGGGGGCGGGTCGGCGAGGGGCGATTCGGCCTCCGGGCGGCTCCAGCCCCACACCACCCACCCGGCGCTCGCGAGGCACAGGACGAACGCTGTCGCCCCGGCGACCGGTGCCCAGTAGTGGCGGGCTCGAGAGCGGCGGGCGGGCCCAGGATCGTTCGGCGGCGGCGATGGTCCCGAGGGAGGCGAAGGCGGCGCGGCGGCTCGACCGGCGTGCTGCGCGGCCCAGGTTTCGGCGTGCTGGGTCCAGGCGACCGCGGCCCGCCGCCAGGGCTCCCCAGAGTGCCCATCTTCGTCGTCTTTATCCGTTTTGCTGCGCACGGTCCCAGGGTGCCGTTTCGGAGCGGCGTGTGCACGCTTGCCGAGCAGGTAGTTCAACTCATGTGCGCAGGTCGGAGCACCAGTCATGATGTGCGCATGATCAGCGAGAGACCCGACCTCGGGTCCAACCCCGCCCTGCGGACCGCGCTCACCGACCTCGTCCGCGACGGCGTCCTCTCGCCCGGGCAGGCCGACGCAGTGGCGCACCGCCTCAGCCCGCTGTGGGCGACCCCCACGGCGCTCACCGCGGCCACCTTGGCCGCACATTCGCACGGGGAGAACCGGACCCGCACGCGCATCGTCGAGATCGCGGGGTACGTCGGTGGGGCGATGGTCCTCGGCGGTGCGGCGACGATCGTCGTCCCGACGTGGGGCTCGTTCCCGCCGGTCGCGCGGTTCCTGCTCGCGATGGTCGCCACGATCGTGCTGGCCGCCGGTGCGGTCGCGGCCCGGTTCGCGCGGCTCGGCGACGACACGCTCGCGGTGCGGATGCGGCTGGCGTCGGTGCTCGGGGCGCTGGCTTCCGGTGCGGTGGCCACTGCGGCTGCGGTGCCGGCCAGTGACTCCGCCGAGGTGCTGGCCGGGACGGTGGCGGCGCTGCTGCTCGCGGTGCCGGGGTACGCGCTGTTCCGGGGCGCGCCGCTGCTGTTCACCGGCTGGTTGGCCGGGGCGCTGCTGATCGGCGACCTCCTCGACCGCGCCGGGATCGACGACATCCTGCCGTGGGGCATCGCCTACGCGGTGTTCGGCGCGTTCTGGATGCTGCTGGCGATCCCGCTGCGGGTGAGCCCGATCCGGGAGCCCGGTGTCGCCGCGCTGCTCGGTGGGCTGACCGGGCTCGGTGCCGCCGAGGCGATCACCACCGACTCGCTGCCGGACGACGGGCCGCTGCTCGCGATCGTCGGCCTGATCGTGGGCGTGGCGTTCGCGGCCGGGTGCTTCGGGCTCTACCTGGCGACGCGACGCTGGCCGGCGCTGGTGCCCGCCGTGCTGATCGCGCTGGTGGTGCCGGCGACCGCGTTGGCGCAGATCCTCGGCAGCCTGCTCGCGGCGGGGTTCGCGGTGGCGGTGGTCGGGTTGTTGTTGCTGGTGGCGGGCGGGATCGCGCTGATGTCTCGGCGTCCGGGCGGCGCGCCTGCGGCATCCGGCCACCCGCCGGTGGCGCCTGGCCACTCCTGACGTTCCGCGGCGGCGCACCTCCGGAGTGCGGTGGTGCGCCGCCGGGCGGCGTAATTCTGATCAGGAACCTCGGGAGATCCACTCCTGCAGATGAGGCGCCTCGGCGCCGATCGTCGTCGTATCGCCGTGGCCGGTGTGCACGACGGTCGCGGGAGGCAGCGACAGCAACCGATCGCGGATCGAGTCGATGATCGTCGGGAAGTCGGAGTACGACCGGCCGGTCGCGCCCGGTCCGCCCTGGAACAGCGTGTCGCCGGAGAACAGCGCGCCGAGTTCGGGCGCGTAGAAGCACACCGCGCCGGGAGCGTGCCCCGGTGTGGCGAGCACCTCCAGCGTGATCCCAGCGACCGTGAGCTTCTGTCCGTCGGACAGCGGCCCGTCCGGCTCCCGGTCGGGGTAGACCATGTCCCAGAGCACCTTGTCAGCGGGGTTGAGGAGGATCGGCGCCCCGACGTACCCAGCCAGCTCGACTGCGGCGTTGACGTGGTCGTTGTGCGCGTGGGTGCACGCGATCGCGGTCACCGTCCGGCCGCCCACCGCTGCCGCGATCGCGTCCGCCTCGTGCGGTGCGTCGATCACCACGCACTCGGAGTCGTCGCCGACGATCCAGACGTTGTTGTCGACCTCCCACTCGCCGCCGTCGAGCGCAAAGATCCCGGATGTGACGAGACGATCGATGCGGGCGCTCACCCGAACGTCACCACCGAACGCAGGACGTCGCCGTGGTGCATCTTCCCGAACGCCTCCTCGACGCCGTCCAGCGGAATCGTCTCGGTGACGAACTTGTCCAGCGGGAGACGCCCCTGCAGGTAGAGGTCGATCAGCATCGGGAAGTCGCGGGACGGCAGGCAGTCGCCGTACCAGGACGACTTCAGCGCACCACCGCGTCCGAACACGTCGATCAGCGGGAGCTCGAGCGTCATGTCCGGCGTCGGGACGCCGACCAGCACGACGGTCCCGGCCAGGTCACGCCCGTAGAACGCCTGCTTGTACGTCTCCGGGCGGCCGACGGCCTCGATCGCGACGTCGACGCCGAAACCGTCGGTGAGGTCCTGGACCGCGGTCACCACGTCCTCGACCTCGCGGGCGTTGATCGTGTGGGTGGCGCCGAACTCCTTGGCCCAGTCGAGCTTCTTCGGGTCGACGTCGATCGCGATGATCTTCTGCGCACCGGCCAGGCGCGCACCGGCGATCGCGCCGTCACCGACACCGCCGCAGCCCCAGACCGCGACGCTCTGGCCACGTCCGACGCCGCCGGTGTTGATCGCCGCACCGATGCCCGCCATCACGCCACAGCCGAGCAGCCCGGCCACTGCCGGGGCCGCCTTGGCGTCGACCTTCGTGCACTGCCCGGACGCGACCAGCGTCTTCTCGACGAACGCGCCGATGCCGAGCGCGGGGGAGAGCTTCGTGCCGTCCTCGAGCGTCATCGGCTGGGTCGCGTTGTGCGTGTTGAAGCAGTACCAGGGCTGGCCGCGGAGGCAGGCCCGGCAGTCGCCGCAGACCGCGCGCCAGTTCAGGATGACGTAGTCGCCGGGGGCCACATTCGTGACGTCCGGCCCGACCGCCTCGACGACGCCTGCCGCCTCGTGGCCGAGCAGGAACGGGAACTCGTCGTTGATACCGCCCTCGCGGTAGTGCAGGTCGGTGTGACAAACGCCGCACGCCTGCACCTTCACCAGCGCCTCGCCGGGTCCCGGGTCGGGCACCAGGATCGTCGTCACCTCGACCGGAGCGCCCTTAGCTCGGGAGATGACTCCGCGTACCTCCTGCGTCACTGTGACTTCCCTTCCCGCGCGGGTGCCGGGAAACGGAACGCCCCGGCTCGTGCGGTGATTGTTACGGGACGATGATCGGTCAGAGGAAGCCTACTTTCCTGTGAATGGGAGAACGCTGGTGGACAGGGTGGTCATCGTCGGAGCGTCGCTGGCCGGTTGGTCGCTGGCCCGCTCACTGCGGTCGGCCGGCTTCGGCGGCGCGATCGAGCTGATCGGCGACGAGCCGCACCGCCCGTACGACCGTCCGCCGCTGTCCAAGGCGTACCTGGCCGGTGACCTCGACCTCGAGGGCATCTCGCTGCTCGTTCCGGACGAGGACGTGCCGGTGACGTGGCGGCTCGGGGTGCCTGCGGTTTCGTTGCGCGAACGCACGGTGGCGTTGGCGGACGGGACATCGGTGACGGGTGACGCAGTGGTGATCGCGACCGGCACCTCGCCGCGGAACTTGCCCGCCGCTGCCGGGCTGCGGGGCGTGCACACCCTCCGTTCCTGCGACGATGCGGACGCTCTGCGCGCGGCGTTCGGGCCGGGTGCACGGGTCGTCGTCATCGGGGCGGGGTTCATCGGGTCCGAGGTGGCGTCCACGGCGTCGAAGCTGGGCGCGGCGGTGACGGTGCTGGACGCTTCGCCGGAGCCGCTCGCGCCGGTGTTCGGCTCCGAGATGGCCTCCGTGGTGACGTCGCTGCACGCGCTGCACGACGTGACGCTGTTGACCGGGGTGTCGGTGGCCGGGTTCTCGTCCTCGGACGGCGCCGTCACCGGAGTTTCGCTGGCCGACGGGCGGGTGCTGCCCGCGGACGTCGTGGTGGTGGGAATCGGCGTTGAGCCTGCCGTGTCCTGGCTCGCCGGATCCGGCGTCGCGGTGGAAAACGGGGTGGTCGTCGACGCGGCCGGGCGGACGTCGGTGCCGGGCGTCTGGGCCTGCGGTGACGTGGCGCGGTACCCGTCGGCGCGGGCCGGTGGGGCGATCCGGGTCGAGCACTGGACGCATGCTCGCGAGCACGGGGCGGCGGTGGCGTCGGGGCTGCTCGGCGCGCCGGTGGAGTACGACCCGGTGCCGTACGTGTGGAGCGAGCAGTACGGCGTGATGCTGCAGTTCGCGGGCTTCGTGCGGCCGGGTGATTCGGTCGAGATCGTCGACGGGGATCCGGCTTCGCACCGGTTCGTCGCCGCGTACCGCCGCTCGGGGCGCCTCGTGGCGGTCTTGGGCGCCCGCATCCCCCGAACCTTCGTACGCCTCCGCCGAGAACTCACCGCGGCCTGAGCCGTTCCGGGCGGAGACGCGAAACCGGCCTCTAAGCAGCGCTTAGAGGCCGGTTTCGCGTCTATCGGTGGCCGCCGATCCCTCCCGATCGGCGGCCACCCAGTGAAGCCGCTCAGCCCTTGAGGTTCAGGGTGAGCGTGTTGCCGTCACCGGCGAGCAGCGTGGTCAGCAGCGGCGTCAGCAGGCCGCACTTGGTGAACGCCGGGATCTTGTAGGTGCCGGTCACCGTCGTCGTCGCGAAGATGTCGATCGGCGTGGTGTTGGTCAGCGTGGCGCTGGTGGCGGTCTTGCTGATGCAGTTCGGGCTGACCAGGTTCAGGCTCGGCAGCGCGTCCTGGTAGACCTTCAGGACCTGCAGCTTGAACGTCGTCGTGGTCGTGAGCTTGTTCGCGGCCAGGTCGACGGTGCCGGTCAGGCCGCCCTGCGGGACGATCCGGACGATCGACGTCGTCGGGATCAGGTTGGCGAGCTTCAGCTTGACGGTCAGGTCGGGGATCTCGGCCGTACCGGTCAGCGTCTTGGCGTCCAGGTCGATCGAGGTCTTCACGACCGAGGTCGGGATCTGGGCCGTCACCTTCTGCTTGGCGATGAAGGTCGTGCCCGTGGTGTTGGCGAAGACCAGGTCGATCGGGGCGGCCTGAGCCGGCTGAGCGAGGGCGAGACCGGTGGCGGTGGCCGCCAGCGTTGCGGTCAACGTGGCGAGCAGGCGACGCAGGGGACGCACGGTTCCTCCTTGACGGCGGGGCGGGGAAACGGCGGAGAGCAGGGCGGTCACCGTTTCGGCCGTGTGGCAGCGGTCACCTTACTGACGAGTAACTGGATGCGCCAGTGCCTGTTGGTAACTTCCGCGAAATTCCGGGACGCCTGTGACGACCACACCGAATTACGGCGTGGTCTTTCGCACGCACCTCACAAAGACGCGCGGCCCCGCGCGCTCTCAGAGGAAGCGGGCTCGGCCGCCGTCGAGCTCGTACACGGCGCCGACCAACTTCACCGAGCCGTCGGCGACGGCGTCCGCGATCACCGGGGAACGCTCGATCAGCAGGTTGATCACCCGCGTGACGTTGTACCCGATCGCCCGCGAGAGCTGCTCGTCCTTCGTGCCGCCCTCGCGCTGGGCCTGCAGCGTGATCGGCAGCACCTTCTCGACCAGGTCGCGCACCGACCCGCCCGGCTCCAGCGTGCCCGACGCGGTCTCGGCGGCGGCCTTGAGCGCACCGCACGACTCGTGCCCCATCACCACCACCAGCGGCACGTGCAGGTAAGCGATCGCGAACTCGATGCTGCCGAGGACGGCGAAGTCGACAATCGGCCCGGCGGTGCGGCACACGAACAGGTCGCCGAGGCCCTGGTCGAACACGATCTCGGCGGGCACCCGCGAGTCGGCGCACCCGAGTACCGCCGCGAACGGCTCCTGGCCTGCGACGAGCTGAACGCGCCGGGCGTCGTCCTGGTTGGGGCGGGCGGGCGTGCCGGCGGCGAACCGGGCGTTGCCGGCCACCATCAGCGCGTAGGCCTCGTCCGGGGTCGGACGGACGGGACGCACCACGGGCGCCACCGGCAGCGGCGTGGGGTCGGGCATCGCAGACACGGCGGCTCCTCGGGAGTCGTCTGGGCCTCGGGGAGTGGGCCCTGAAGCTCTGTATACGACGAAAACGCCGTGAGGGGCCACTGATGTGGGTGTCACCACGGTACCCGGCAGGACGTCTACGGCCGGTAGTTGTCACAATGGCGACGTGAGCTATCCCGACGACGCGCCCCTCTCGGCCGAATGGTTCGCGCGTGCCAGCACCGTCGTGCCCGGTGGGGTCAACTCGCCGGTCCGGGCGTTCCGCGCGGTCGGCGGTACTCCCCGGTTCATGGTGCGGGGTGAGGGTCCGTACCTCTACGACGCCGACGGCCGCCAGTACGTCGACCTGGTCTGCTCGTGGGGACCGCTGCTGCTCGGCCACGCCCACCCGGACGTCGTCGCGGCGCTGACCGCGGCGGCCGCGAAGGGCACCAGCTTCGGCACGCCCAGCCTCGGCGAGGTCGAGCTGGCCGAGGAGATCGTCGCCAGGGTCGAGCCGGTGGAGCAGGTCCGCCTGGTGAACTCCGGCACCGAGGCGACGATGAGCGCGATCCGGCTCGCCCGTGGCGTCACCGGGCGCAGCAAGATCGTCAAGTTCGCCGGCAACTACCACGGCCACGTCGACGCGCTGCTCGCCGCCGCCGGCTCGGGCGTCGTCACGTTCGGGTTGCCGGACACCCCGGGTGTCACCGGTGCGAGCGCCGCCGACACGATCGTCCTGCCGTACAACGACGGTGACGCGCTGAAGGCCGCGTTCGCCGAGCACGGCGAGGCCATCGCCGCGGTGATCACCGAGGCGGTCCCCGCCAACATGGGTGTCGTCCCGCCGAAGGACGGGTTCGACCTGCTCCTGCGGGACCTCTGCACCGCGAACGGCGCGCTGCTGATCAGCGACGAGGTGATGACCGGCTTCCGGATCTCCCGCTCGGGTTGGTTCGGCGCCTCCGAGGGACGTGTCGTCCCCGACCTGTTCACGTTCGGCAAGGTGATGGGCGGCGGGCTGCCGGCGGCGGCGTTCGGCGGCAAGGCCGACGTGATGGCAGCGCTCGCACCCGCCGGGCCCGTCTACCAGGCCGGAACCCTCTCCGGTAACCCGCTGGCCTGCGCGGCCGGCCTCGCGACGCTCCGGGCGGCGACGCCCGAGGTCTACGCCACGGTTGACGCGTCGGCCGCTCAGGTGGCCAGGCTCGCTTCCGAGGCGTTGACTGAGGCCGGTGTGCCCCACCGGGTGCAGGCGGCTGGCAACCTGTTCTCAGTGTTCTTCGGTGCCCGAGAGGTCGTGGACTTCGACGGCGCCCGGCGGCAGGACACCGCGGCGTACGCGGCGTTCTTCCACGCGATGTTGGCCGAGGGCGTCTACCTGCCGCCCAGCGCCTACGAGGCGTGGTTCCTGTCGGCGGCGCACGACGACGAGGCACTGGGTCGGATCGCGGCAGCACTGCCGGTGGCGGCCCGCGCAGCCGCATCGACCCGGAGGGAGACCTGAGTGACGGTCACGACCATCGTGCACGTGCTACGCCACGGCGAGGTGTACAACCCGGGCGGCATCCTCTACGGACGCCTGCCCGGGTACAAGCTGTCGCCGCTCGGCGAGCAGATGGCCAAGGTGGCTGCCCAGCACCTGGCCGGTCGTGACATCACCCACCTGGTCACCAGCCCGATGGAACGAGCACAGCAGACGATCGAGCCGTTCGCCGAGCAGTTCGGCGTCGAGCCGGTGGTCGACGAGCGGCTGATCGAGGCCACGAACCTGTTCGAGGGCAAGCCGTTCGGCCCCGGCGACGGCCTCTGGCGCCACCGCAAGTACTGGCACTACCTGCGCAACCCGTTTCGGCCGTCCTGGGGAGAGCCCTACGCCGACCAGGCCGAGCGGATGTTCGCCGCGGTCAAGGATGCCAAGGACGCCGCCGCCGGGCACGAGGCCGTCTGCGTCTCGCACCAGTCGCCGATCGTCATCCTCCGCCGGTTCCTGGAGAAGAAGACGCTCTGGCACGACCCCCGTCGCCGGCAGTGCTCGCTGGCCAGCGTCACGTCGGTGACGTTCGAGGACGACGAGGTGGTCGGCGTCGAGTACGCCGATCCGGCCGCCGCCCTGATCGCCCAGTCGAAGACCGCCCAAACCGAGCGAGGCGCCTGACCGTCATGTCTTTCTCCTGGTTCCGACGCGGAGCAGCCGTCCTGTCCCTCGCCACGCTGGCGGCGTGCTCGACGGGGGCGGACGCGGTGGACCAGGGGTCCGGGGGCAGCCAGCGGTTCGTCGCCGGGTCGGGGGCGTCGACGATCTACGCGCTCGACGAGCGGAAGTCCGCCCCGGACATCTCCGGCAAGCTGCTCGACGGTGGGACGTTCCGGCTCAGTCAGGCCAAGGGCGACGTCGTTGTGCTGAACTTCTGGGGCTCCTGGTGCGCGCCGTGCCGGGCCGAGGCCGACGACCTGGAGCGGGTCTACACCGCCACGAAGGCGAGCGGCGTCCGGTTCGTCGGGGTGAACGTGAAGGACACCGAGTCGCGCGCCAAGGCGTACGACGTCAACTTCAAGATCACCTACCCGAGCCTGTACGACCAGGCCGGACGCGTCGCGCTGCAGCTCAAGGCCGCTCCGCCGAACGCGATCCCGGCCACGATCGTGATCGACCGGTCGGGGCGGGTCGCCGCGGTGTTCCGCAAGGGTCTGCTCGACAACGAGCTGCAGCCGGTGGTCGAGCGGATCGCGGCGGAGAAGCCATGAGCATCCCCGACCTCGTCACCGACGGGCCGCTGATCGCCGCGGCCGGGGTCAGCGCGCTCGCCGGGCTGGTCAGTTTCCTGTCCCCGTGTGTGCTGCCGCTGGTGCCGGGTTACGTCTCGTACGTCACCGGGATCGCCGGCGCGGACCTGGACGCGGCGCTCGGCAGCGACCCGTCCGGCCGCGCGGTCCAGCGGCGTGTCACGGCAGCCGAGGTCGTCGGTTCCGACGACGCCGAGAACGCGGGCGGGGTGGCGGTCGCGACGCGGGACGAGCCGCCGTCCCGTGCCCGGGTGCGCGGGCGCGTGCTGGCCGGGAGCGTGCTGTTCGTCGCGGGCTTCAGTGCGGTGTTCACTTTGCTGGCGTTCGCGACCGGGGGGATCGGCGGCTTCCTGCTCGAGCACGAGGCGACGCTGCAGCGGGTCGTCGGCGCGCTGGTGATCGTCTTCGGCCTCGGGTATCTCGGCGTGCTGCCGGGTCTGCAGCGGGAGGCGCGCGTGCGGTGGCTGCCCGCCTCCGGGCTGGCCGGCGCCCCGCTGCTCGGCGCGGTGTTCGGCCTCGGCTGGATCCCGTGCGTGGGGCCGACGCTCGGCGCGGTGCTCGGGTTGGCCGCCGTCCAGGGTGGAGCCGGTCGCGGCGCGCTGCTGGCCCTCGCGTACTGCGCGGGCCTCGGCGTCCCGTTCGTCCTCTTCGGGCTCGGGTTCCGACGGCTGCTCGGCGGGTTCGCCGCGGTGCGCCGGAACAGCCGATGGGTGGTCCGGATCGGCGGCGTCCTGCTCGTCGTGGTGGGCGCCGCGCTCCTGCTCGGTTTCTGGGACGACCTGGTGATCTGGGTCCGCAGCGTGTTCGGCGTCGGCGGGGTGCCGCTCTGATGGCGACCATCGAGGACCAGGAAGCCGTCACCGGGCTCGCCACCGCACCGGAAGATGCCACCGCACCCGAGGATCGTCGCCCGGTCCGCCCCCGGAAGCTCGACGGTCTGACGGCCGCTCCGCGCCGCTGGTGGCGGCAGCTGACCAGCATGCGCACCGCGCTGGTGCTGCTCTTCCTGCTCGCGCTGGCCTCGGTGCCGGGCAGCACGTTCCCGCAGCGGTCGCTGAATCAGGCGAAGGTCGAGGAGTACTTCACCGAGCACCCGAAGCTGGCGCCGTTCCTCGACCGGTTCTCGGCGTTCGACGTGTTCGCGTCTCCCTGGTTCGCCGCGATCTACCTACTGCTGTTCATCTCGCTGGTCGGCTGCCTGGTGCCCAGGCTCCGGGTGCACGCCCGCGCGATGGTGAAGCGGCCGCCCGCCGCGCCGCGTCACCTCGACCGGCTGCCACTCTCGGCGGCGGGCGAGGTCGACGGCGATCCGCAGGCAGTGGCCACCGCCGCCCGTGGCGTGCTGCGCCGTGCACGCTGGCGCACGGTGGTGCGCACCGAGGAGTCCGGCGCGGTCACGGTCAGCGCGGAGAAGGGCTACCTCCGGGAGACCGGCAACCTCGCATTCCACATCGCGCTGGTCGGGCTACTGGTCGGCGTCGCGTCCGGCTCGCTCTGGGGCTGGAAAGCCAGCATGCTGGTCGTCGAGGGCAACACGTTCTGCGACACCGTCCAGGCCTACGACTCGTTCACCCCCGGCAGCCGGATGCGCGACGCGGCGCTCCCGTCGTTCTGCGTCCAGCTCGACGACTTCCAGGGCACCTACCTGGCCAACGGCCAGCCCTCGGACTTCCTGGCCAAGGTCAAGTACGTCCAGGGCGACCGGGCCTTCACCGACGAGCCGGACGCCTCGTACGACCTCAGGGTCAACCACCCGCTCCGGTTGGACGGCGCCAACGTCTACCTGATCAATCACGGGTACGCGCCGGTCCTGAAGTACACCGACCGCTACGGCACGGTGTTCGAGGAGGCCCCGGCGTTCCTCCCGCAGGACACGCAGCTCACCAGCGAGGGCGCGTTCATCCTCCCGGACGCCAACCAGGACCCGAAGTCGAGCGCCCGGACCCAGGACGTGCAGATGGCGTTCACCGGCTTCTTCCTGCCGACCGCGCCGTCGTCCGGGCCGCCGATCCAGTCGGTGAGCCCGGAGCCGAAGGATCCCGCGGTGACGCTGGTCGGCTACCGCGGCGACACCGGCCTTGACTCCGGCATCCCGCGCTCGGTGTACTCGATCGACCAGAACCAGGTCGACAGCGGCGCGCTGCAGTCGGTCGGGTCGAAGAAGCTCTCGGTCGGCGAGGTCTGGACGCTCGACGACGGATCGACGCTCCAGTTCGTCGGCTACCGCGAGTTCATGACCGTCCAGGTCGGGCACGACCCCGGTGAGATGACCGTGCTGGTCTCGTCCGCGTTCGTGCTGGTCGGCCTGATCGCGTCGCTCACCGTGCGGCGGCGTCGGCTCTTCGTCCGCGCGATGCCCGGCGGCGAGCTGACGGTCGGCGGTCTCGCTCGCACCGACCCGGATCGGTTCGCCGAGGAGTTCCGGCGCCTCGTCGATCGGATCGAGTCGACCGCACGCACCACAGACCCGAAACACCCCGTTTCCGTCGGGAAAGAAGGATCGTGATGACGGACCCCCAGCTCGCCGATCTGTCGAACACGTTGCTCGTCGTCGCGATCGTGGCGTACACGATCGCGATGTTCGGCTACGCCGTCGAGTTCGCGTTCGGACGCAAGGGCGTGGTGGCGGCCCGTGCCGCGGCGCCCGCGCGTGCGAAACGCGTCCTGGTCGGCGCCGGCGGCCCGTCGGAGGACGCTCCGGTGTCCCCGGCCGGTCCGGTGACCCCGCCGGCTGAGCCGCCGCGCACCGCCGGCCGGGCGGCCTGGTTCGGCCGGTTCGGGGTGGCAGCGGCGGTGATCGGCGCGCTGGCCCAGATCGGCTGTCTGGCCGCGCGTGGGTTCGCGGCCGACCGCGTGCCGTGGGGCAACATGTACGAGTTCGTGTCGGTGGCCTGCGTGGTCGGCACCGTGACGTGGCTCGTGGTCTCGGCCCGGCGTCCGGTGCGCTACCTCGGCATGTTCGTGATGCTGCCGGTCGTCCTGCTGCTGGGTCTGGCCGGGACCGTGCTGTACGTCGACGCCGGGCCGCTGATGCCCGCGCTGGACTCGTACTGGCTCTGGATCCACGTCTCGACCGCGTCGATCTCGGTCGGGATCTTCCTGATCGGCGGCGTGCTCTCGGTGCTCTACCTGCTGCGGGAGGGGTACGACCGGCGGATCGCGGCCGGGCGTCCGGCGAAGGCGCCCGGCTTCCCGTTCGGGGTCGGCCGGCACCTGCCCGCCGCGGCCGGGCTGGAGCGGATGACGTTCCGCCTGCACGCGTTCGCGTTCCCGATCTGGACGTTCGCGATCATCTGCGGTGCGATCTGGGCCGAGGCCGCCTGGAGCCGGTACTGGGGCTGGGACCCGAAGGAGACCTGGGCATTCATCTCCTGGGTGGTCTACGCGGCCTACCTGCACGCGCGGGCGACGACGGGTTGGCGCGGACCGCGAGCGGCCGCGATCGCGGTGCTCGGGTTCGTGACGATGATGATCAACCTTTACGTGATCAACTTCGCGGTGTCGGGGCTCCACTCGTACTCGGGTCTGTAGAGCGGCACCTTAATTTTGGAATACGGGATTCAGCGCTCGGGTGGTGTCGGCGCCGGGGCGGGCGGCTGATCGTCCGTTCGGACGGGCTCGTCCCGTCGCCGGTACGCCAGTGCGGCCTCGTAGTCGTCCCCCCGGAGCCAGCCGACGACGACCACGTCTTCGTGCTCGGTCTGCTGCGCCATCGTTTTGTCCCCCTCAGTCCACTTCCTGTTTCCGACAAATTACTACAAATGGACGCTTTGGGGCGGTAGGCATCGGGCGAATCGGCCGCCTCAGGAGTTACCGGCGGCGGGTCCACCGTTCGTCTGTCCTTTGTGGTCGAACTGTTCCGCCGTTCGGCCGAGGGGTCGGCGAAAGCGCATTAAGAATCGCTTAAGCAGACGTTCCGGAGTGGACTAGCTACGGGTTGTCGCCGCCGATTAGGCCTTCATTAGGATTCGGAGGCGAGGCTGGACCAGCCAGTCACAGATGCCTTACCGTGACCCACGAGTTTCCGAGCGTCCGCCGTTCACCAAGGATGGCGTCGGAAATTCGCCGCCGAATCGCAGCGTCACGAAGATCGAGCCGGGGATCCGAGATCTCGGGGTGAATCCGCCGTAGCGCGGTAGGGCAGCTCCCGCCCGAACCCGTCAGCTAACCCGGTAGGCGGTTCCGAGGGGAGTGAGGAGTGCCGCACAGGTGAGATCCGTCCGGACTCACGCTCGTCGTCCCATCGTCCTGGTCAGCGTCATCGCTGCGATTCTCAGCGTGGCTCTGTTACCCGGAAGCGGCGCCAGTGCGGCTCCGTCGCTCTCCGAAGCCGAGAAGCAACTCGATGCTCTCGGCGTGAAGATGGACCGCGTCAACGAGCAGATGAACAGTGCCAAGGTCCAGCTGAAGCGCGTCCAGACGCAGCAGGCCGGGCTGAACCGTCAGCTCGCCGCGTCGCAGGCCAAGCTCGACGCCTCCCAGGCCGAGGTCGGGAAGATCGCAGCCGCGGCCTACCGCGACGGCGGCATGCGGCTCTCGTCGTCGCTCCTCACCAACGGTTCGCCGGCGAATTACCTCGACCAGCTGGCCGCCGTCGAGTGGCTGTCGTCTCAGCAGCGCGACACGATCAACCAGGCGAAGGCGTACCAGGCGAAGTACGACGACACCAAGCAGCGGGTCGACCTCCAGGTCAAGACCGCCGAGCGGCTGAAGAAGCAGCTCGACGATCAGCAGAAGCTGATCAAGAAGGACCAGGACAAGTGGGAGCAGATCCGGCGGACCGCGTACGCCAAGAAGTACGGCTCCGCTCCCGCGACCGTCACGTACAACGGGCAGGCCAGCGGTAACGCCGCGACGGTCGTCCAGTTCGCGATGGCGCAGCAGGGCGAGCCCTACGTATTCGGCGGCTCCGGCCCCGGCTCCTGGGACTGCTCGGGCCTCACGATGATGGCGTGGAAGCAGGTCGGCGTGTCGCTGCCGCACTCGTCGCGTCAGCAGTACAACTCGATCCCACACGTCTCGCGCGGAAACCTGCAGCCGGGCGACATCGTGTTCTTCTACAGCGACCTGCACCACTCCGCGATCTACATCGGTAACAACCAGGTGGTGCACGCGCCCACCGAGGGTCAGACGGTGCAGGTCGAGAGCATCAACAACATGCCGTACGCGGGCGCGGGCCGCCCGTAGCACTACGCATGCCGGCGCCGACCCACCCTCGGGTCGGCGCCGGACGTGTTTCCCGGGCCAGGGATACTGGCTCTCATGGCCCACACCGATCTTCGTGAGTTTCTGAAGCGGCTGGAGAAGGCCGGTGAGCTCAAGCGGATCACCGCACCGGTCGACCCGACGCTCGAGATCAGCGAGATCACCCAGCGGGTGCTGCGGACCGGGGGGCCCGCCCTGCTGTTCGAGAACCCGACGCGCGGCGACATGCCGGTCGTCATGAACGTGTTCGGCACCGAGCGCCGGATGGCGATGGCCCTGGGCGTCGACGCACTGGACGAGATCGGGCAGCGCATCGGCGGCATGCTGAAGCCCGAGCTGCCGCAGGGGTTCAGCGGCCTCCGCGAGGCGCTGGGCAAGGTCACCCAGCTGAAGAACGTCCCCCCGAAGAAGGTGAAGACCGCGCCGTGTCAGGAGGTCGTCTACAAGGACGACGCAGTCGACCTGAACCGGCTCCCGGGCCTGCAGATCTGGCCCGGCGACGGCGGGATCTACCACAACCTGGGCCTGACCCACACGAAGCACCCGCAGACCGGCGTCCGCAACCTCGGTCTCTACCGCCTGCAGCAGCACAGCCACAACACGCTGGGCATGCACTGGCAGATCCACAAGGACTCCACCGCGCACCACGCGGTCGCCGAGCGGCTGGGTCAGCGGCTGCCGGTCGCGATCGCGTTCGGCTGCGATCCCGCGGTCTCCTACGCCGCGACCGCCCCGCTGCCCGGTGACATCGACGAGTACCTGTTCGCCGGCTTCCTGCGCGGCGAACGGGTCGAGATGGTCGACTGCCTGACGGTGCCGCTGCAGGTACCCGCGCACGCGATGGTCGTCCTCGAGGGTTACCTCGAGCCCGGCGAGCGTGCCCCGGAGGGACCGTTCGGCGACCACACCGGGTTCTACACCCCGGTCGAGGACTTCCCGGTACTGCACGTCGAGTGCATGACGATGCAGCGCAAGCCGATCTACCAGTCGATCGTCACGAGCCAGCCGCCCCAGGAGGACGGGCCGATCGGCAAGGCTACCGAGCGGATCTTCCTGCCACTGATCAAGCTGCTGATCCCGGACATCGTCGACTACGACCTGCCGGAAGCCGGCGTCTTCCACAACTGCTGCATCGTCTCGATCGACAAGCGCTTTCCGAAGCACGCGATGAAGGTGATGAACGCGGTCTGGGGCGCCGGGCTGCTCTCGCTGTGCAAGCTCGTGGTCGTCGTCGACGCCGACTGTGACGTCCACGACTACCGGGAGGTCGCGTTCCGGGCGTTCGGCAACGTCGACTACGCCCACGACGTGTTGCTCACCACCGGACCGGTCGATCACTTGGATCACGCGTCCTACCAGCAGTTCTGGGGTGGCAAGCTGGGTGTGGACGCCACCCGCAAGCTCCCCACCGAGGGCTACCACCGTGGGTGGCCGGAGGAGATGCGGATGAGCCCCGAGGTAATCGCGACCGTCGATGCGCGTTGGCGGGAGTACGGCCTGTGACCAGCACCGTCGAGGCGCCGAACAAGGTGAAGGCGTTCCTCCGGCTGGTCATGATCGAACACTCGGTGTTCGCGTTGCCGTTCGCCTACGTGGCGGCGTTGACCGCGATGCGGACCGAGGGTCCTTCCGTTCAGTGGATCACGCTCGTCGTGATCACCGTGGCGATGGTCGCGGCCCGGACGGTCGCGATGGCCGCCAACCGGATCATCGACCGTCGCATCGACGCCCAGAACCCGCGCACCGCCCAGCGCGAGCTGGTGACCGGCGCGTTGTCGGTGCGGTCGGCCTGGGTGGGCTTGATCGCCGCGCTCGTGGTGTTCCTGGCTTCCGCTGCCTGGCTCGGGTGGCTCTGCTTGCTGCTCTCGCCGATCGCGCTGTTCTTCCTGACGATCTACTCGTACGCCAAGCGGTTCACCGACTTCCCGCAGGCGTTCCTCGGCCTCGCGCAGGCGATCGCGCCGCTGGGTGCCTGGATCGGCGTCACGGGTTCGTGGTCGTGGGAGGCGTTCGTCCTCGGGCTGGCGGTCGGCACCTGGATCGGCGGTTTCGACCTGATCTACGCATGCCAGGACGTCGAGGTGGACCGTCGGATCGGCGTCCGGAGCGTGCCGGTGCGGTTCGGCATCGCCGCGTCGCTGCACGCGTCCACGGTCGTGCACGTGGTCACGGTGGCGCTCTACGCTTGGTTCGGCGCGCTGACCGGCTACGGGTGGCTCTGGTGGGCGGGGCTGGTGATCACCGCGCTCGTGCTGGCGTACGAGCACACGATCGTCCGGCCCAACGACCTGTCCCGGGTCAACCGGGCGTTCTTCACCGCCAACGGCGTCATCGGGATCGTGCTGTTCCTGTTCGCACTGGCCGACCTGGTGTTCCTGCAGGGCCTTCGGTGGTGAGACTTCCCTGGGTGGTCGGCGTCTCTGGTGCGAGTGGGACGCCGTACGCGCGGGCGGTGCTCGCTGGGCTGCTCGACGCCGGGGAGCCGGTCGATCTGGTGGTGTCGCGAGCCGCTCGGCTGACGCTGCTCGACGAGGTCGGCCGGACGATCCGGGACGCGCACTGGGAAGAGGACGTCGCGGCCTGGCTCGGGCGTGACGTGTCGGGCGTCCGCTACTGGTCGGCAGGCGATCTCGCCGCGGGACCGAGCAGCGGGTCCTACCCGGTGCGCGGGATGGTGGTAGTGCCGGCCAGCACGGCCGCCGTCGCGGGCATCGCGCTGGGGCTCTCGAAAGACCTGCTTCAACGCGCGGCCGACGTCAACCTGAAGGAACGACGGCCGGTGGTCGTGGTGCCCCGGGAAACCCCGCTGTCCCGGGGTCACCTCGTCCACCTGCTGGCACTCCATGACGCCGGAGCGGTGGTGCTTCCGGCCAGCCCCGGTTTTTACGCGGGCACCTCGACGGTGCAGGAGCTGGTCGATTTTGTCGCGGGCAAGGTGCTCGACAGCCTCGGGGTCGGCCATACCCTGTTCACCCGGTGGCGCGGTGAATTGGGCGCGGCCAGGGCGCAGGGCGAACACGCGGGTATCGGAGAGACCGGCCCGGAACAGGCCGTCTGACCACGTGCTGCCCGGGGCCTCAGTGCCCGGCTGCTCTCCGGTCCTCGAGTTCGACATCCGGGTCGCCGGAAGCGAGTAACGCACGAACCTCGGATTCCCGGAACCGACGGTGACCCCCGGGGGTGCGGATGCTGCTGATTCGCCCGGCGGCCGCCCACCTCGTCACGGTCTTCGGGTCCACCCGGAAAAGCGCCGCGACCTCACCTGGGGTGAGTAGACGCTCGCCAACCTCCACTTTCGCCTCTCTTCTTCGCCGGTGCGAAATCGCACGATGATGCGCCGAACGGCGCGGCGGTATTGGTTCGCGAGTCATTCAAGCACCGTGGGTACGGTTGCAGACCGGAAACGGCAAAACTTATCGATCGGGATCCGATGGTCGATGCGTCACCGATTGTATGGGCGCACATCGATTCGCCGCGCCGGGAGCGTCCGTATCCCTAGGATGACCTGGGATTACGGCGATTTCCGCTGCGTCGATCCACAGTGTGTGGAAGACGGCCCGCTCGGCTCTCTCAATCGCTTGCGCGGCTCTGTGTCTACGGTCACGAATTGTCGAGCCCTGATCAAGGAGTGTGCAACGGTCCGTTCGTGCGGCGCAGGGTTGCACTTCCTGGCGACAACGTCGGCGCTTTCGCTTACTGACCTGGGGTTCCACGGTGGATCGCGGCTAGGGGGTCAGCACCTACTGCGCGAGCGGCTTACGATGCGCAAGGCCGGTATCGGAGCGGCCGCAGTCGGTGCAGTAGCTGCTACCGCCGGGGAGGTGCCCGTGGACGAGATCGATCGGCGATTGCTGGACACGCTCCGGAGCAGCGGCCGAGAGACGTACGCCGAGTTGGCGAGGCGCGTGGGGCTCTCCGCGCCCGCCGTGCACGACCGGGTGGGCAAGCTCGAAGCGTCCGGAATCATCACCGGTTACCACGCCGCGGTGGACACCACGGCGATCGGTCTGGGGGTGACGGCGCTCATCGGTGTTCTGCAGGCCGAGAGTTCCGAACAGGACGAGATCGCGGATGCGCTGCATCGCCTACCGGAAGTGGAGTCCTGCTGGTTCGTGGCCGGCGAGGAGTCTTTCCTGCTGCTGGTGCGGGTACCCGACGTCGCTGCGCTGGAGCACACGATCGGGCGGCTCAACCGAATCAACGGAGTCGCGAGAACCCGTACGACCGTTGTGCTTTCGACCAAGTGGGAGGGGCGGGCGCGCCCGCTCGACGAACCGAGGTAATCGATGGCACGGAATGAAACCGGAGCCGCGCTCGTATTTTGCGATCTCGCGTCGTGAGACGATGTTTCGGTGGCCAACGAAATGCCGATCGTTCAGTAATTGCGTCGAGCGGTTGGCTGCCCCTGTCTCGGGTCGCGACAATTTACCGCGTACTCGTATCGATTGCGCTCGTCGGTTTCGGAATCGCAGAGTGAATTTCGCGCGTCGGGTGCCGATACCGAGAGTGGTTGACTGATAGGGGGAACGGTCGGCACTTCGGCGTCGAACGATGATGGTGATTGCCGGGTCGGGGGATGTCGAATTGAGCGCTTGCGTTTTCTGGATCGAAATAGCATCCGCCTAAAAGCGGATAAAGCCACCGTAGCCTGCGGGTCCGTCCCGGCCGCGCACCGGATATCCGCAGGTGGTCTGGCTATCGTGGCGCACATGACGATCTCCGCCACATCCCCGTCATTGGTGACGCTGAGCGACATTCAGGCAGCAGCCGCCCGGATTCGAAACCTCGTGGTGCGGACGCCGTTGCTCCCGTGCGCCTGGGCGGAGGCCGGGCGTCCGCTCTGGCTGAAGCCGGAGAGCCTGCAGGTGACCGGGGCGTTCAAGCTCCGCGGCGCCAGCAACGCGCTGGCGCAGCTGACCGAGGAGCAGCGCGCGCGTGGTGTGGTCGCACAATCCAGCGGCAACCACGCCCAGGCCGTCGCGTACGCCGCCCAGCGACTCGGCATCCGGGCCACGATCGTCATGCCGGACACGACGCCCGCCGTGAAGCTGGAGGCGACCCGCGGCTTCGGCGCGGACGTCGTCGTCGTACCGCCCGCCGAGCGGGACATCCGTCCGCTCGAGCTGGTGGCCGAGCACGGTTATGCCCACATCCCGCCGTACGACGACGCCCGGATCATCGCCGGCCAGGGGACCGTGGGTCTGGAGATCGCCGAAGACCTGGGGGCGGGGTCCCCGGACCTCGTGCTCGTGCCGGTGAGCGGTGGTGGGCTGATCTCCGGTGTCGCCACCGCGATCAAGGCACTGGCGCCGGAGGCCCGCGTGGTCGCCGTGGAGCCCGAACTGGCGGCCGACGCCGCGGAGAGCTTCCGCACCGGTGAGCGCGTCACCTGGTCGCCCGAGCTGACGTACCGGACCAGCGCCGACGGGCTGCGGACGACGTCGCTGGGGGTGCTGCCGTTCGAGCACTTCCGCAAGTACGTGGACGACGTGGTGACGGTGTCCGAGGACGAGATCGCGGCGGCCGTACGGGTGCTCGGCCGGAAGTCGCGTCTGGTCGCCGAGCCGTCCGGAGCGGTGACCACCGCCGCCTACCTGTTCCACGCCGCGGAGCTGCCCGCGGCGTCCCGGACCGTGGCCGTGGTCTCCGGCGGCAACGTCGATCCGGCCAGATACCTGGAGTACTACGCGTGACACGGGCCAGGAACTGGACGGACGAGGCGATCCGCCGGGTGGAGGCGGACGCCAACCGCTCCGCCGACACCCACCTCCTGACGTTCCCGCTCCCGGCCGGGTACGCCGAGGTCGGGCTCGACCTGTACGTCAAGGACGAGTCGACCCATCCGACCGGCTCGCTGAAGCACCGGCTCGCGCGGTCGCTGTTCCTCTACGGGCTGTGCAACGGCTGGATCCGTGAGGGCACCACGGTCGTCGAGGCCTCGTCCGGCTCGACCGCGGTGAGCGAGGCTTACTTCGCCCGCATGCTCGGTCTGCCGTTCGTCGCGGTGATGCCGGCGACGACCAGCGCGGAGAAGGTCGCGCTGATCGAGTTCCACGGCGGGCGGTGCCACTTGGTCGACGACCCCAGCACGGTGTACGCGGAGTCTCGCCGCCTGGCCGAGGAGCTCGGCGGCCATTTCATGGATCAGTTCACTTACGCCGAGCGCGCCACTGACTGGCGGGGCAACAACAACATCGCCGAGTCGATCTTCGGCCAGCTGGTGGCCGAGCGGCACCCGGTGCCCGCCTGGATAGTCGTGGGTGCGGGTACCGGCGGCACCAGCGCGACGATCGGCCGGTACCTCCGCTATCGGCGGCACCCGACCCGGCTCTGCGTCGTCGATCCGGAGAACTCCGCTTTCCTGCCCGCCTGGTCGACAGCCGACCCGAGCGTCACCACCGCCCGGGGTTCGCGGATCGAGGGCATCGGCCGCCAGCGCGTCGAGCCCAGCTTCGTCGGCGGCGTGGTCGACCGGATGATCGGCGTTCCGGACGCCGCCTCGATCGCCGCTGCCCGGTTCGCCACGCGACGGCTGGGTCGCCCCGTCGGCGGCTCCACCGGCACCAACCTCTGGGGCGCGTTCCGGCTGCTCGCCGAGTTGCGCGCGGCCGACCCGGCCGGCGGCGCGAGCGTCGTCACGCTGCTGTGCGACGGCGGTGAGCGGTACGCCAGGACCTACTACGACGACGAGTGGCTCCGCGCCGCCGGCCTCGACCTCGGCCCGTACACCGACAAGCTGATGCGGTTCGAGGAGACCGGGGAGTGGGGCGGCCCCACCCCTGGGGTCTCGATCTAACGACCCTGGGATGCGGGGGAATCGCTGGCTTTCGTACTGAGCGCAAGGCAGCATTGGCTTGGAGTAAAAGCGGGGCGAGGGCCGGAGGTATCGGGGTAGACGGTGAGCAGACACGTGCCGGGACAACCGAGCCGCCCTGCTGACGGGGTGGCCGGCCTGGTCGCCCGTCAGCCGTTGGTGCTCGTCGTCGGTCCGCCCGGGGCGGGGCGGAGTGCGGCGCTCACGCTTCTCGCCGGTCCGGCCGCCGGGGGGACGATGATCGACCTCGGTGCGCTGTGGATGGCCGTCGACCCGCCCGGCGACCGTCCCCGTACCGTCCGTCTCAACGGGGCGCCGTCCGCGGTCGGCCGTAAGGGCTGGGAAGCGATCGCGGGTGCGATCGGCGCGGTGGCGATGCCGCCTTCCGTGGTTCTCGTCGACACGTTCCGAGGCCTGTCCGCGGCGCTCGGCGACGACGATGCGGCCCAGACCGTCGGCGCGCTGGTGGCGCCAGGGCGGACGGTGGTGCTGGTACTGGACGACCTGGCCGAGGCCGAGCGGTTCGGCGAGGTCGCGTTACGGTTCGGCGCCGTGGTGAGCGTCGACGGTCAGACGATCCGTGGCGTCCACCCGGTGGCCGACCTCCTCGGCTCGACCGCTCCCGACGTACCACCGCAGCGGCGCGCCTGGGCGGAGGCCGCTGCCGAGCTGGCGAAGCCGGTTCCTCCGGTGGTCGCGACCGCTTCGGTGCCCGCGCCCGAACCGCGCGAACCGGAAGACACCAGCGTCTCGGGCGCGCGGCGTCGACGGTGGTGGCGGCGGACGGAACCGACGCCGGAGTCGTTGGGGTCGCCGCCGGTCGGGCCGCCGCCGGTGCCGTCGATCGATCCCGTGCACCCGGACGGCGCGCGGCGCCAGGCGTCGCCGTTCGACGCCGACGGCCAGCCGGCCGCGGTCCCACCCGCCGTCGTCACACCGTCCGCCGTCCCACCCGCTGCGGACGTGGTGGCTGATCCCGCGGTCGGCGTCACGGTGGCCGTCACCGACACCACCGGCACCCGGATCGACCGTCCGCTGGCGCCGGGCGGGTACTACCTGATCCAGGTCGCCATGCGGGCAGCGTCCACCGGCGCGCCGCCGGACGGGCCGACGGCAGGCACCATCGGGGCGTGGGTGCAGGTCTCGGTCGTCGCCGAGACCGCCACCGTGCCGGCCGGCCCGCACACGATGTTCGTCCCACGGCACGGTGCGGCGTGGACGTGTCCGTGCCAGCCCGGCGGCCCGCACACGTGCCTGCCCGAGGAACGCTCGGAGCGGCTGGAACTGCCGTTCGTCGCGCCCCGGCGTCCGGATGTGTACCGGGTGCACCTCGCCGTCCGCCATCGGGCGACCGTGATCCATCAGACGCGGCTGGAGCTGCCGGTGGCCGGGCCCGGCCTTCCCGCCTCGACCGGCCCGTCCGCGACCGTCACCTACGAGGCGCCGCGCGCCTAACGGTCGGCGCGGGTCGCGAGGCCCGGGTAGTCGACGACGTACCCGTCGGGGTCGACCGCGATCTGGACCCGGTAGTCGCCGGAGCGGAACCCGACCTGCCCGTCACCTGCCGCCGCGTACCGCTGGCTGTTGGCGATCACCGCGAGCGACGGTAGCTCGACGAAGACGACGTTCAGCTCGAACTCGCTGCCGACCGGCTGCTTCAGCAGGTCGAGGCGGCGGATCGGCAACGTGTTGGTCAGCGGTGAGAACTCGATATCGACGTCGAGCGCGTCGGCGAACGTCTCCGGGTACTCGGCGCCTGCGGGTGGCCCGGCCAACGTGCCGGTCTCGCTCGCGCGCACCTTCCACGGGTCGCGGCCGGTCTGCCTGGTCAGGCGCAGGGAGCGTGACCAGCCGGCGCCCTCGGTCAGGATCTCCAGCGAGGTCGTGGCCCACCGGTCGTCGGTGGCCAGCGTGTAGCGGCAGCTGTACGGCTCCGGCGCCGCGCCGAGCGTCCAGCCGATGGCTCGCAAGCCCCGGTCGGCGTTGACGACCGCCAGTTCTGCCCCGAATCCCACCCGATTCCACGAAAGCTCGAGCATGTGCGGTTCCTTCCGGACGGCTGTTCCTCCACCCTTCCACGCTGCGGTCCGCACCGTCGTCGGGGAGCATTGGTGTCATGGACCTCTGGGCGAACCTGGACGAGCTGCGTCGGCGGCGCAGCGAAAAGTGGCGGCGCTACCCGTCGGACGTCCTACCGTTGTTCGTCGCGGAGATGGATTCGACGCTCGCCGAGCCGATCCGGACCGCGCTCACCACCGCACTGGATAACTCCGACACCGGGTACGCCCAACCCGACGTGTTGCCCGAGGCCTATGCCGGCTTCGCCGGCAGGCGGTGGGGCTGGCACCCCGATCCGGGTTCGATGACGTTGATGCCGGACGTCGCCCGGGCGGCGCGGACTGCGATCGAGCTGTCCTCCGAACCGGGCGACGCCGTGGTGATCAACCCGCCGGTGTATCCGCCGTTCTACGAGTGGCTGGAGATGACCGGGCGGCGGTTGGTGCCGAGCCCGCTCCGGTCCGGACCGGACGGATGGCGCCTGGATCTGGACGATCTCGAGGCGACGTTCGCTGACGGGGCGCGGGTGTACTTGCTGTGCAATCCGCAGAACCCGACCGGCACCGTCCATACGCGAGCGGAACTCGACGCGGTCGCCCAGCTCGCCGAGCAGTACGGTGTCTGCGTGGTGTCCGACGAGATCCACGCTCCGCTGACGCTCGGCGACGCCCGGTTCACCCCGTTCCTGTCGCTGGACCGGCCCGCGGCGCATCACGGGTTCGCCGCGGTGTCGACGTCGAAGGCGTGGAACCTCGCGGGCCTCAAGACCGCGCTCCTCTTGGGGGGCGACGAGGTGGTGGGGAAGTTCGAGCGGATCCCGGACGACGTCTGGTCGTCGACCGGGAACCTCGGGGTGATCGCGTCGGTCGCCGCGCTCGAAGAGTGCGAGGCGTGGCTCGACGAGCTGCGGGCGGCGCTGGAGGTGAACCGGCGGTGGCTCGCGGAGGCGCTCGCCCCGCTGGGCGTCGGGTACCGGCCGCCGGACGCGACGTACCTGGCGTGGCTCGACTTCCGGGACGTCGGGCTCGGCGACGAACCCGCCTCCGTGCTGCTCGAACGGGGACGGGTCGCGCTCTACCGCGGGCTCGACTTCGGACCCGAGGGGGCCGGGTTCGCTCGCCTCAACCTCGCGACCAGCCCCGAGATCCTCGCCGAAGGTGTGGCCCGCATCACCGCAGCGCTCTGACGCTGCTGTTGTCGTCAGCCCGCGGGTGCGGGGACGACCTGGCTGCTGGGCGCCGTCGCTGTCCGCCAGAAGACCGGAACGAGGACGGCGCCGACCGCCAGGTGGGTGAGTGCGAGCACGACCTTCGTGCCGCCCGACGCCTCGATCTGGAGAACCGGTAGGAACGAGGCGGCCAGGACCAGCAGGGCCACGACCGTCCAGATCGATCGCGCGTGCCGGGTGACGCGCTCCAGGACGGCCATCAGCGCCCAGCCCAGCAACGACGCGACTGACGCGAACGTCGCGATCTCGCCCGGGCCCAGGTCGCGTGGGTCCTGTCCGGGCTGGGTGAAGACCAGGTCGTTGCCGAGCAGTGGCTCACCCACGACCCAGATCACGACAGTGGCCAGGACAGCACCGGCGACTGCCAGTGCGCGGTGGCGTGCGCGTGTCATCTCCGTACTCCTTAAGCTAGTACAAGGTTCAGGAACTGAAGTATTAGCCCGCAGCCTAGCTGATTACTTCAGAAGCTGAACAGTCCTGGTTCTGAAGTGGCGCGTTACGCTGGGACGATGAGTGCGGAAGCCGACGAGGTCGTTGCCGAGTTGACCACCTTGGCGTTCTGGATCACCCGACGGCTGAGCACGCAGTTCAACGCGGCGGCAGCGCAGTTGGACCTTCCGCCGGCGCAGGCGCTCGTCCTGACGAACCTGTCGCAGCCGGCGCCGATGCGAGAGTTGGCAGAGTGGCTCTCGTGCGAGCCGTCCAACGTCACCGGAATCGTCGACGGCCTGGAACGTCGAGGGCTGGTCACTCGTCAGCCCGATCCCGCGGATCGGCGGGTCAAGCACGTGGTGCTCACCGAGGAGGGCGAGCGCAAACGGGCGGAGCTGCGGTCCCGCGCGGACGCACAGGCCGCGGAGGTGTTCGCGTTGCCCGACGCCGACCAGTCGCAGCTGCGGGACTTGCTACGCCGAGTGGCAGGCAGAATCCCCACACAGCCGACCGGGTGCTGCTGATTCAGCGGTGCGCTCCGGCGCGGAGCGGGGCTCGGATCGCGTGAGACGCGGATTAGTCCAGCCCTGGCTGGACCGATCCGCGTTTCATCCTGCGCGGGGGCGGGATTTGCGGCGTTCGCTAGGCGAGGATCGAGTCGAGTAGGGACATGATCGTGTCGCCGGCGAGCATGGCGATGCCGGCTCCTGCGGCGACCGCGACGATCAGGACGATGGCGACGATCAGCACGGTCTTGCGTCCGTTGGTCTCCGGCTCGGGCTCGGCGGCGTTCGTGCCGGTGCCGAGCAGGGCACCGGCCAGCGACGACGTGTTCTCGATGTTCTCCGACGACCGGCCGCTCGGGTGAGGGGTGGCACGGCCGGGCGCGAACGGCTCGTCGAAGCTCGGCGGCTGCTCGGGCTGGGGCGGCGGCACGCCGTCCGGGTAGGCCGACCATCCGGGCTCGATCGTCCACGCCGGCCGACTGACCTGCGGCGGGGTCGACACCGGCGCGGCCGGGGGCTGCGGCGTGGGCTGGACGGGATGGGCCGGCGGGGCCGGGTGCGTGGGGACGCGTACCGCGGCGCGCGCTCCGGCAGGGGGACGCGGTGGCGGAACCTGCTGGGGCTCCACGTTCGGAGCGGATTGCACCGGAACGGACGCCTTACCTGCCGCCGCCGGTGCGGCGGGGCTGGTCGGGCGGACGACCGTCTGGTCGGTGGGCTGCGGGGTGGGTTGGGGCGGCGCAGTGGATTGCGGCTGCGCGGTGGGTTGGGGCGGCGCGGGCGTTTGAGGCGGCACGGGCGTCTGGTGGACCGCGGTCGCGTCCGTGCGGGAGGGCGCAACCGGAGACTGGTGCGCAGCGGTCTGATCGGTGCGCGATTTATCCGCGACCTCGCCCTTCGGGGCCGCCACACGGGTGCTCTCCAGCGGCGGCGTCGGCGTGCTCGCCGGCGCCGGAACCGAGGCACTAGCCGCAGCGGCGGGGGCCGGGGCGCTCGGACCGGCGGGGGTAGCTGGGGTGCTCGCGGTGGGAGGGGCCGATGCGCGTGTGGCTTCGGGATTGGGGGCCGGGGCGATTTCAGTGGCCTGGTCGCTCGGGGGTTCCGGTGCGGCGGCAGCCTCCTGCTGTGCCGCAGCGAGGCGGGTGACCAGGTCGGCCGGGAGTGGCGCGATCCGCGTCGCCGCGCTGGGCTTCACCGGCTCCGCGTCGTCCTCGCTGGCCGGCGCGGCAGGCACCGCGTCCGACTCGGCTTTGGCGGGACCCGAACCGGATGCATCACCCTCGGCCGGCGCAGCCGGCGTCGGCTCCGGGATGACCGGCGGCGTGAAGCGGGATCCACCCGGCAGCTGCGACGGATCGAGCCTGACGGTGCGGGGACCCTCTTCCTCCTCGGCCATGACCATCTCCCACCTCTCGGTCGTTCGGGCGGCCCAGCGAAACCGTGCCACGTGGGAGTAAGGATTTCCGTTGGACAGCTGACAGAACCCCCTACCAGCGGGGAATGCTGAAACATTCTTCAGCCGCGGTCACTGTGGGTGGTCGGCTTCGGCCGTTCAGTGGCCGGAGAGTGAGGGCTGCGCCGCGCCTTACCGGCCTTCCGCCTCACCGCCCGCGGGTTCTCCGACGTGCGCGCGGCACCCGTGGGGCTTCCCGACGCCTCGGGGCTGCCGGACGTCGACGGAGAGCCGGACGGACTGCCGGTCGCGCCGGGCCGGGACGGAGTGGCTTGTGGCTTCGCGCGTCGTTCCGGACGAATCGCGATGCGTGAACGGTCGTCGCCCCGTTTCCCGGCTCGTCCCGGCACCACGCGCCCCGCCGCGAAGAACTCCGACCACCACACCGGCGCGATTCGCACGACGTCCCCGGTGGTGGGCGCGTGCACCATCAGTCCGCGGCCGAGGTAGACGCCGACGTGGTGGATCGTGTCCCAGTCGGCCCGGTCCGTGGCGAAGAACAGCAGGTCGCCGGGGAGCAGGGCGGTGATCGACACCGGCCGGCTCGCCCGGTACTGCGGGCGGGCGGTGCGGGGCAGCGTCACGTCGGCCGACGCGTACGCGGTCTGTACGAGGCCGGAGCAGTCGAAGCGCTGCGGTCCTTCCGCGCCCCACTCGTACGGTTTGCCGCGCTGTGCGAGTGCGAATTCCACCGCGGACACGGCGGCCTTCCCGGCGGCGCCCTTCGCGTCCCGCAGGTGACGACGAACCAGCGCCGCCTCGACCGCGTCCCGCCGACGCTGGGCCGCGGCCAACGCTGCTGCCCGTGCGGCGCGCAGTCGTCGGAGCGTCGCCCCGCGAGCGGCGAGGTCGCGGCGGAGCGCGTCGACTCGGCTCCGTTGCACGTCCAGCAGTTCGCCGGCCCGGCGGGCGGCGTCGGCGGCTGCGCGTTCGTGGGCCTCGGCGGTCTCCAGGGCGAGCAGCGCCGGGCCTACCTTGGGGCGGCCCAGGACCGCGCTGCGGGGGTCGGCGGCGAGGCCTGTTGGGCGGCTCGCCTCGGCGATGAACGAGTCGCGTGCCCACGCCGCTGCTTCGGACTCGGCGTCGGCGGTGACTGCCCGGGCGGCGGCGAGCTCCGACTCCGCGGTGGTGTGTGCGGCGGCGAGCGTGCCGAGCGTGATCTTGGCGTCGGTGAGCCTTTCGGCAACTGCCTCGCCGGCCGCGGACTCGCGGGCGATCTGCGCCAGCACGGGGTCGGTCACCGGCCGCGGCCGACTCGCAGGCCGCGCCGGAGCCACGGGTCGCCCCCCGGCTATCGGGTGTCCGGCCGCCAGCGACTGCCGCGCGCCGATCGCCGGCTGCGCGCCTACCGCAGCCCCGCGTCCGGCGCCGACAGCCGGATTCCCACCGACCAGCGGCCGCTTCACGCCGACGGCCGGCCGGCCGGCAGACGGCGGGCGATTTACGCCGGCCGGGTGTCCGGCCGCCAACGGACGCTTTGCGCCGACAGCCGGGTGTCGGGCGGCTGGGCGGCCCGGGGTGGCGGCTGGGTGGAACTCGGGGCGCAGGGCGGACGTCGCGGGGAGGGCCGGCCCGGCGACGCCCTTCGGCAGCTCGACGCTGACCAGCGGCCGGTCGATCGCCACCCGGGCCGGCACCACCCGCGCCGGCGTCCCGCCGAATGCGTCGGCCGGGCCGGAGCCGGCGACGAGCGTCAGCGCCGTACCGACGGCGGCCGAGAGCCGGACAGCACGAAGGCCGTCGAAGTTCCGGATCGCGGCAAGCGCGGACGGGAAGAGCGCCGAGCTACGGCGGAAGGACGGGGTGGGTTTTCGGTGCGCGCCGGCCATCAGCCTCGGTTCCCGTGGTTCTGCCCGTCTGTGTCCACTAACTGGGTATAGCAGTGTATGCACGATTAGTCACGTTTGTCGGATACGCCCAACGAGCGTGACTGAGGCGTGCCGTCCCAGGTCGGAGCACATTCCGGCCCGCGTACGCTGGGCCGCATGGATTCCGGCCTCAAGCGCGAGATCGAGCAGAAGGTACGAGCTGGGGAGCGGCTCTCGTACGACGACGGCGTCGCGCTCTACGACTGCGACGACCTGGCGTGGCTCGGTGGTCTCGCGCACGAGGTGCGCACCGCCAAGAACGGCGAGACCGTCGTGTTCAACGTGAATCGCCACCTGAACATGACCAACGTCTGTTCGGCGTCGTGCGCGTACTGCTCGTTCCAGCGCAAGCCGGGCGAGAAGGACGCCTACACGATGCGCATCGAGGAAGCGGTCCGGCTCGCCAAGGACATGGAATCCGAGGGCCTCACCGAGCTGCACATCGTCAACGGCCTGCACCCGAACCTTCCCTGGCGGTACTACCCGCGGTCGCTCCGGGCGCTGAAGGAAGTGCTGCCGAACGTCTCGCTGAAGGCGTTCACCGCGACCGAGATCCACTGGTTCGAGAAGATCTCCGGCCTGTCTGCCGACGAGATCCTCGACGAGCTGATCGACGCCGGGCTCGAGTCGCTGACCGGCGGCGGTGCCGAGATCTTCGACTGGGAGGTCCGGCAGCACATCGTCGACCACGCCACCCACTGGGAGGACTGGTCGCGGATCCACCGCCTCGCGCACTCGAAGGGCCTCAAGACGCCCTGCACGATGCTCTACGGCCACATCGAGGAGCCGCGCCACCGCGTCGACCACGTGCTCCGGCTGCGCGAACTGCAGGATGAGACCGGTGGCTTCCAGGTCTTCATCCCGCTGCGCTACCAGCACGACGGGGCGAAGCCGGCGGACGGCAAGGTCCGTAACCGGCTCGAAGAGCGCACGCAAATGGCGACCCCGGCCGAGTCGCTGAAGACGTTCGCGGTCTCCCGGCTGCTGTTCGACAACGTCCCGCACGTGAAGTGCTTCTGGGTGATGCACGGGCTCTCGCTGGCCCAGCTGTCGCTCAACTTCGGCGTGGACGACTTGGACGGCTCGGTGGTGGAGTACAAGATCACCCACGACGCCGACCGGTACGGGACGCCCAACACGATGCACCGCGAGGGCCTGCTCGACCTGATCCGGGACGCCGGGTTCACTCCGGTGGAGCGGAACACCCGCTACGAGGTCGTGCGGCAGTATGACGGGCCGACGCCGCTGGCGGAGCGTCGAGCCGAGCCGCAGCCGATGTGGAGCTGAGATGACCGAGCCACGTGGTAACGACCGGTCGAGCACGCTGGAGAACCTGCACCCGGGTTTCCTCTATACGGTCGCCCGATTCATGGTGTTCGGCGCGTGCGTAGTCGTGCTGTTCGTGATCGGGTTCCGCTCCTGGCTGCTCGTGCTCGGGGCGTTGCTGCTCTCCGCACCGCTGTCGTTCTTCCTTCTGCGCAAGCAGCGGGAGGCTTTCGCCATGCGCGTCGAGGGGCGGATGAGCAAGCGTCAAGAGGAGAAGGCCAAACTGCGCGCCGCCCTGGCCGGCGAGGACGACGAGCGCTGACCGGTCGGGTTACCGGCGGTTGCGCGACCGGGTCGACTCGGCCCGGACGGTGGCGGCCCGTGCTTCCGAGACGTCGATCATCAGGTCGAACGGCTCGGTGACCGAGATCTGATCACCGGTCACCCGCTGGACCTCTTGGTACCAGCGGCCGGTCACTCGGTGCTCGACGATCGTGAACGGCTCCAGATCGACGAGCCAGTACGACGGGATGCCTGCGGCGGCGTAGATGCGGGGTTTGTTCTGCCGGTCGATCCGCGCAGTGCCCGGCGAGAGCACCTCGACCGCGAGGCGGACGTCGTCGCTCTGGGTACGAACTCGTCCCTCGCCGACCTCTCGCGGCACCACGATCAGATCGGGTCGGGGGCACTGCCGCTTGTCGGCCATCGCGACGTCGACGTCACCGACGACGACGAAGCCCGCGGGCAGCACCGCCTCCAGTGCGGCCCACAGCATGAAGACCACACGGTTGTGCAGATTGGTAGGGCTCGCGCACACGATGATGTGTCCGTCGATCAGTTCGTGGTGGACCCAGTCGTCCTCTCCCAGGGCGTCATAGTCGTCGATCGTGGATGGGCCGTACGTGGGCGCTGGTGCGCTCATCAACTTCACCTGCTCTCGTTGCTCCGACGGATCGGAGGGGCGAAGCCAGCGTAGGAAGTTCACTGGGCGTCTCCCATCGTATCCACAGGTACCAACGAGTGTGGCAGGTTTTCGGTGTGCAGAACGATCAGGCGTGACACGGCGCGGGTCAACACTACGTAGAGCCGGTTGAGGCCGCGGGGCTCCGCCGCGACGATCGCCGCCGGTTCGACCACGACAACCGTGTCGAACTCCAGCCCCTTCGCCAGCGTTGCCGGCAGCACGGTGATCGGTGGCTCGGAGGGCTCGTCGGACGGTTGGTCCGCTCGGACAGCGGTGAGGCCCGCAGCGGTCAGCTTCCGGAAAATGCGCGCGACCATGGCGTCCGCACAAATCACGGCGACCGAGCCGGGCTCGGCAACGGCGGCCCGCGCGGCTGCCACGGCTGCCGCGATCGGGTCGCGGACCGCCTGCACGTCCAGCGCGCCCGGGGCGTGCCGCACCGACCGGGCGGGCCCGACGCCGGCGGCCAGTGCGGGCAGCAGGCGGTTGGCGAACTCGACGATCTCGGACGGCATCCGGTAGCCGGTCGTCAACGGCGTGACGACGGTCGCGGGTTTGGCCAGGTGCTCCAGCAGCGTGGCCCAGTCGCGGGCGCCGCCGACCGCGGTGCCCTGGGCCAGGTCACCCAGCACGGTCAGCGACCCGTGCGGCGACCGGCGTGCGATCGCTCGCGCTTGCATCGGCGTCAGGTCCTGGGCCTCGTCGACGATGACGTGGCCGAAGCCTGGCGTCCGCTCCAGCAGTGCGGCGGCTTCGTCGATGAGCACGGCGTCGGCCTCGGTCCAGCGCGGACGCCCGGGAGGCCGGGCGATCGCGTCCTGCTCGGCGGGCGAGAGGATGCCGTCGGCGGCGCGGGCCAGCAGGTCCTGGTCGCTGAACAGGCGAGCCACCAGCGCGGCGGGGTCGGCGGGCGGCCAGACCGCGTCCAGCCAGGTCCGCATCGTGCGGGACCGGGCGACCCGGCTCACCCAGGCGTCGGTCGGTGAGCCGCCGCGGCGTTCGACCTGCCGCCGGAACCGCTCGGCCACTCGGTGGGCGACTCGGTCGCGGGCGGTGGAGTACGGGGTGCCTGCGGTGTAGGCGGTCCGTGCTTCGGTGGTGATCTCGCCCAGTTCGGTCGGTCCGAGGCGGAGTCGTGCGCCGGTTTCGGGGTACACGAGTGGTTCGGAGGGGGCCCTGAGTGCGCTGGTGAGACTCGAGGCGAGTACCGCCGCCATCCGGGCGTCGCCCTTGACCGCTAGCGCCTCGGGGGTGTCGACGGCCTTGATCGGAACGCGGCCGACGAGCTCGGCGACCGTGCGCTGGAGGACGTTGACCTCACCGAGCGCGGGCAGGACCTCGGCGATGTAACGCAGGAACGCCGCGTTCGGACCCACCACCAGCACACCGGTACGGCTCAGCCGCTCGCGGTAGGCGTACAGCAGGTAGGCCGCCCGGTGCAGACCCACCGCGGTCTTGCCGGTGCCGGGAGCGCCCTGGATGCACAGGCTGGTCTCCAGATCGGCCCGGACCAGCACGTCCTGGTCGGGCTGGATCGTCGCCACGATGTCGCGCATCGGCCCGACCCGTGGGCGTTCGATCTCCTCGGTCAGCAGCCGCGAGCCGAGCCCGGACTCCTCGCCGGACGTCAGGTGCTCGTCCTCGAACGAGGTCAGCCTGCCACCGGCGAACCCGAACCGGCGCCGTCGGCGCACGCCCTGCGGTGCCAGCGCGCTGGCCTGGTAGAACGCAGTCGAGACCGGAGCGCGCCAGTCGACGACCAGCGGATCGCCGGCCGCGTCGGTGACGTGTCGGCGTCCGACGTGGAACGTCTCGCCGGCGTACGGCGACCCGGTGGGCCCGAAGTCGAGCCGGCCGAAGAACAGGGGCGTCGTGCCGTCGTCGAGCAGCTGTTCCATCCGCCGGGCGAGTGCTCTGGCCAGCATCTCCGAGGAGAACGGGTCGCCGGTGGCGTCGCTGCGGGTCAGTGCTTCGGTGCGCTCCCGCATCGCGGCCAGCGCGGTGCGCGAGGTCTCGAGGTGTACGGCTTCGTCGGCGAGCTCAGCGTCCAGGGTCGTCATCCGGGCCTCCGGGACCGGTAGCTGGTCCCCACTGCCCTAGGCCCGGCGCGGTTCCGCTCCGGGGCGCCCGGCTTCGACGGGGCCGCCTTACGGCGACCGACAAACATTAAGCCAGTGGACGAGAGGCCGCGAGCCGTTTGCGGGCGCGCTCCACGCCTCGGCGGGAGCCGAGCTTAACTCCGGAAATTTGTGGAATAATGTCTAGTAAGTCATAGTTCGGCCCCCCTCGTGGTAGGAGAGGAGCCCGTTCGTGCTGAAGCGCACACGGTTGAACGACGCCAAGACCAAGGTAACCTTCACGCTGCCGATGGACGACACGACGCCGTCCGTCAGTGTCGTGGGCGACTTCAACGGCTGGCAGCCGGGTAAGCACGAGCTGACCCCGCGACGGAACGGCATGCGCAGCGTCACGCTGACGTTGCCGACCGGCGTGCACCGCTTCCGCTACCTCGGGACCGGCGGTGTCTGGCTCGACGACGCGGAGGCCGACCGGATCGACGCGCAGGGCAGTGTCCTGGAGGTATAGGGCGCGACTGCTGGGGCGGTCGGGGAGACGCCGACGTACTGTCGGAGCGTGAGACAGGACGCGCCGCGACGCCCCCGGGTCGGACACATCCAATTCCTGAACTGCCTCCCGATCTACTACGGGCTGGTGCGCACCGGTGCTCTCCTCGACGTCGACCTGACGAAGGACACCCCGGATCGGCTCAGCGAAGCGCTGGTCGGCGGCGATCTCGACATCGGGCCGATCAGCCTGGTCGAGTACCTGCGGCACGCCGATGAGCTGCTGCTCCTGCCCGATATCGCGGTGGGGTCGGACGGGCCGGTGCTCTCGGTGAACGTCGTCTCGCAGCGGCCGCTGGAGGAGTTGGACGGCCGGCGGGTCGCGCTGGGGTCGACCAGCCGGACCAGCGTGCTGCTGGCCAGGATGCTGCTCGCCGAGCGGTACGGCGTCCGCCCCGACTACTACGTGTGCCCGCCGGACCTCGGCGTGATGATGCAGGAGGCCGAGGCGGGGGTCCTGATCGGCGACGCCGCGCTCCGGGCGCTCTACGAGGGTCCGGACATGGGGCTCGCGGTCACCGACCTCGGCGCTGCCTGGCGCGAGTGGAGCGGGCTGCCGATGGTGTTCGCGGTCTGGGCGGCCAGGCGCGAGTTCGCCGAACGGCACCCCGGGCAGGTCAAGGACGTCCACGACGCGTTCCTGCGCTCGCGAGACCTCTGTCTGACCCAGATCGACGACGTCGCCGCGGACGCCGCCCGCTGGGAGGTGTTCGACGCGCACACGCTCGCGAACTACTTCCGCACGCTCGACTTCTCGCTCGGGGTGCGGCAGGTGGAAGGGTTGCGGGCGTTCGCGGCGAAGGCCACCGAGGCCGGTGAGGCGCCGTCGTTACCGGCCGGGGGGCCGGAGTTCATCCAGCTCTGAGCGCGCGCGGCCCTTCCGGCGGCTTGCCGGGACGGGGGATCGTGACAGCTGTGATCATCCTGCGGTCGCGTGCGACGCGGCCACTCGCTGCGCTGGCCGGAATCGTGGCGGCGGCGATCGCGCTCGGCGTCGCCGAAGTGGCCGCGGCGTTCGTCGGGCCGTCGTCCTCGCCGCTGACCGCGGTCGCGGGGGAGATCGTGGACCGGGTCCCGCGGTCGGTCGAGCAGTTCGGCGTCCAGACGTTCGGCAGCTGGGACAAGCCGGTGCTGACGTTGATCATCCTGGTGGTGCTCGCCGGGGTGGCCGCGGTGACGGGCGCGCTGGCGGCGCGTCATATAGGCTTCGGTTTGGGAGTTTTTGCGGCTTTTGCGGCTATCGGGGCTGCGGCCTGCGTGTCGCGTCCGGACTCGACGAGCTTCGCGGTCGTGCCGACGCTGGTCGGCGCCGGTGTGGCGATGGGTGTGCTGTCGCTGCTCGTCGGACGCGCGCGGGACGCGGGGGCGGCGCTGGACGCCGAGGCGGCTGAGCGCGTCGCAGCAGCGGACTCCCATCGAACCGCGGAGCCGGCCGATGTCGGGGGTACGGCCGGCTCCGCTTCGTCCGCCGGCTCAGAGAGCCGGGCTGTGGGGGCCGGGGGTACGGTCGGCTCCGCTTCGTCCGCCGGCTCAGAGAGCCGGGCTGTGGGGGCCGGGGGTACGGTCGGCTCCGCTTCGTCCGCCGGCTCAGAGAGCCGGGCTGTGGGGGCCGGGGGTACGGCCGGCTCCGCTTCGTCCGCCGGCTCAGAGAGCCGGGCTGTGGGGGCCGGGGGTACGGTCGGCTCCGCTTCGTCCGCCGGCTCAGAGAGCCGGGCGGTGGGGGCCGGGGGTACGGCCGGCTCCGCTTCTCCCGCTCCTTGGCTCGTCGGGGGTGGGGGTGCGGCGTCTCGGCGGACGTTTTTCTGGATCGCCGGGGGCGCCGCGACGGCTGCGGTGGCCGCGGGCGGCGTCGGCCGCCTCCTCGCCCGCTGGCGCGGCGTGAGTGACCAGCGCGCCGCGATCCGCCTGCCCGCCCCCGCGTCCCCGGCGCCACCGGTACCGGCAGGCGCGAGCCTCGACGTCCCCGGCATCACCCCGCTGACCACCGCCAACGACACGTTCTACCGGGTCGACACCGCGTTCGTGCTGCCGCAGGTCGATCCGCGCTCCTACCGGCTGCGCATCCACGGACGCGTCCGCCGCGAGCTCACGCTCACCTATCAGGATCTGCTGGACCTGCCGCTGGTCGAGCGCGACATCACGTTGGCCTGCGTCTCCAACGAGGTCGGCGGCGACCTTCTCGGAAACGCCCGCTGGCTCGGCGTCCGACTGGCTGACGTGCTGGACCGAGCGGACCCGCACCCGGACGCGGACCAACTCGTCGGCCGTTCGGCCGACGGCTGGACCTGCGGCACACCCACGGCGGCGTGCCGCGACGGCCGGGACGCGCTGCTCGCGGTCGGCATGAACGGTGTGCCGCTCCCGATCGCGCACGGCTTCCCGGTGCGGATGGTCGTCCCGGGCCTCTACGGCTACGTCTCGGCCACGAAGTGGCTCGTCGATCTGGAACTCTCCCGGTTCGACGACTTCGACGCGTACTGGGTGCCGCGCGGATGGTCCCAGCAAGCCCCGATCAAGACGTCGTCCCGGATCGACACCCCGCGGCAGTCCGACCGGGTCTCCGGCACGGTCACGGTCGCGGGCGTCGCCTGGGCGCAGCGCCGGGGCATCAGCCGCGTCGAGGTTCGGGTCGACGGGGGGCAGTGGCAGCAAGCGACGCTGGCGGACGCCGACTCCGTGGACACCTGGCGTCAGTGGCGCTGGGACTGGGATGCCACCGAGGCCGGCGGCGGACGCCACACCCTGGAGGTCCGCGCCACCGACGCCACCGGCGCCATCCAGTCCGGAACGGAGCGCCCCCCGGCTCCGAACGGATCCGAGGGCTGGCACCAGGTAAGCGTCACCGCCCGATAGCGCTGCACATTTTGTGCCCCTCTGGCGGCACAAAATGTTCAGCGCCTCGCCCGCCGCTGTCAGCCGAGGCCGAGGCGGGACAGGAGTTCGCCGGAGTAGTCGGCGTGGTCGTTGGCGACCTCCTCGAGGTCGACGTCGTGGTCGATCTCGTCGGCGGCCAGTCGGTCGAGGAGATACGCCATCGACTCCCGGACCAGGTCCGCCTCGACCTCCCGGTCATCGGGGTCGAGCGCCAGTTCGTCGAGGAGATCGTCGGGCACCACGACGCGGTGGTTCGTGGTGTCGGTGCCTTCGGTGAGCGTCACCGCGTACTCGTGCGGCCCCATCGGCCGGACATCGATCTTCTGTGCCATGGGCGCCGCATACCCCGGTACGGCCCGGTGCACTCCACGGCCCGGGTTACGCTCGACGTCGTGACCGGAAACGCTGCCGATGAACTCTCTTCAACGTCCGGCCTTCTCCGAGGTCGACCGACCTCGGCAGAGGCCGGTCGAAAAGAATTCACAGCCGACATCCTTCAGCGCGCCGCCGACGGCGGCCGGATCTCGCCGGAGGAGGCGTTGCTGCTGTACACCGACGCGCCACTGCACGCGCTCGGGGCGGCGGCCGACACGGTCCGGCGCCGGATTTATGGTGATGTCGCTCATATTGCGACATACATCATCGACCGGAACATCAACTACACGAACGTCTGCGTCACCGCGTGCAAGTTCTGCGCGTTCTACCGCGCGCCGAAGCACAAGGAAGGCTGGTCGCACGACCTCGACGAGATCCTGCGCCGATGCGACGAGGCGGTGAAGCTCGGTGCGACGCAGATCATGCTCCAGGGTGGTCACCACCCGGAGTACGGCGTCGAGTACTACGAGGCGGTGTTCGGCGCGATCCGGCGCGAGTACCCGTCGCTGACCCTGCACTCGCTCGGCGCGTCCGAGGTCATGCACATGTCGAAGGTCTCGAAGGTCAGCATCGAGGAGTCGATCACCCGGATCCACGCGGCCGGGCTCGACTCGTTCGCCGGTGCCGGCGCCGAGATCTTGGTCGAGCGGCCGCGGAAGGCGATCGCGCCGCTCAAGGAGTCCGGTGAGCGCTGGCTCGAGGTGATGGAGACCGCCCACGGGCTCGGCGTCGAATCGACCGCGACGTTCATGATGGGCACCGGCGAGACGAACGCCGAGCGCATCGAGCACATGCGGATGATCCGCGACGTGCAGGACCGCACCGGTGGCTTCCGGTCGTTCATTCCGTGGACGTACCAGCCGGAGAACAACCACCTCAAGGGCCGGACGCAGGCCACCAGCCTGGAGTACCTGCGGCTGGTCGCGGTCGCGCGGCTGTTCTTCGACAACGTCAAGCACCTGCAGGGTTCCTGGCTGACGACCGGCAAGGACATCGGCCAGCTGACGCTGCACTACGGCGCCGACGACCTGGGCTCGGTCATGCTCGAGGAGAACGTGGTCTCCAGCGCGGGGGCGAAGCACCGCTCCAACCGCACCGAGCTGATCCACCTGATGCGCAGCGCGGGCCGGACGCCTGCTCAGCGCGACACGCTCTACCGCCACCTGGTCGTCCACGACGACCCGGCGAACGACCCGAGCGACGACCACATTGTCTCGCACTTCGCGTCGATCGCCCTGCCCGGCGGTGGCGTCGGCCGCAATCTGCCGCTGGTCGAAGCGTCATAAAGCGCTCGGCGCGCGCGTTACGCCGTTGCGCGCGATGATCTGTAGGTGGCGAGCGACGAGCGCAGTGGGGCGTCCGAGGCGGTACGTCCGTCCTGGGCCGGTCCACGCCTGACCGCCGGGGCGGTGGCCAGGCGGCTCGGCGTAGCGGTGACCACCCTGCGGACCTGGGACCAGCGGTACGGCCTCGGCCCGAGTGAGCACGAGGCAGGACGGCACCGGCGGTACTCCGCAGAGGACGTCCGGCGGCTGGAGATGATGCGCCGCCTCACGTTCCAGGGGGTCTCACCAGCGGATGCCGCGCGCACCGCGCTGGCCGCCAACCCGGGCGAACTGACCGAACCCGCGCCGCGCCCCGGCGCCCGCGTGCCGAACCGGCGGGTGATGCCGGTGGGGCTGGCGCAGGCGGCCGCACGCGGGCTGGCCAGGGCCGCGGGCAGCATGGACTCGGACGCGATCGCCGAGGAGATCCGCACCTGCCTGCGGACGTACGGCACGGTGCTGACCTGGAGCGAGGTCCTGGTCCCGGTGCTCTCGGCGCTCGGGCAGCGCTGGCAGGCCGGGCACAGCGTCGTCGAGGTCGAGCATTTGCTGTCCTGGCACATCTCCACCGAGCTGCGCATGGTCGTGCCGGGTCCGGCGGGTCCGCGGCGGGCCCGCACGTCCGACGAGCCGGTGCCCGCGCTCGCCCCGCCCCGGACGCTGCTCGCCGCGGTGGAGGAGGAGCAGCACACGCTGCCGCTGGAGGCGCTGGCGGCCGCGCTGCGCGAGGTGCGGCGGGGAACACGGATCCTCGGTGCCCGGGTTCCTGCCGAGGCGATGGTCGAGGCCGTGCGGCGGACCGGCCCGTCGGTGGTCGTGCTCTGGTCACAGGTGCCGGAGACCGCTGACCCGACGGTGTTCACCCGCTTGGCCGGGATCGGGCGTCCCGTACGGATGATCGCGGCCGGCCCCGGCTGGCTCGGTCCGGTCCGGCGACGGTTGCCCGCCGGCGTCGCGCTACCGACGTCGTTGGTGGAAGCCGTCGAGGGTGTGCTCGCCGCGCTGGGTGGGCCGGCCGCGTCTCGAGATGCGGGGCGGCGCGTCTCACGGTAGGAATCGACTCACAACCGATGCACCGCCGAACGGGACGAGGTCGAGATGAGCACGCGGACGGTGGAAGCGGCGAGAGTCAGCCCGACCAACGCAGACGTCCGGGCCCGCGTCGGTCTCGCGCTGGAGGACTTCCTGGCCGACTACGTGGCGGTGCTGGGGCGAGTCGGCGAGGAGCTGTCCGACCTCGATGGCCCGCTGCAGGCCGCGGTGCTCGCCGGGGGCAAGCGTCTCCGCCCGCTGTTCGCGTACTGGGGTGCGCGGGCGGCCGGTGCGCCGGACGACGAGACGCTGATCCGCGCCGCCGCGTCGCTGGAGCTGTTGCATGCGTTCGCGCTGATCCACGACGACGTGATGGACGGCTCCGACCTACGCCGCGGACGCCCGTCGGCGCACCGCGCGCTGGAGGCGGCACATCGGGCGGCCGGTCTGCACGGCGACCCGGAGCGCTTCGGTCAGGCCGCCGCGATCCTGCTGGGTGACCTGCTGCTGGTGCTCTCCGAGCAGATGCTCGCCACCGCGGGGCTGCCGTCGCTCGCGGCGTCGCGGGCCCGGGACGTGTTCGCGACGATGCGTCTGGAGCTGATGGCCGGCCAGTACCTCGACATCGCGGCTCCGACCCGCGGGGGAGTGCCGCTGGAGCGCGCACTGCGGATCGCCCGGTACAAGAGCGGCAAGTACACGGTGGAGGCACCGCTGCACCTGGGCGCCGCGGTCGCCGATGCGCCTGCGACGGTCGTCGACGCCTACACCGCGTTCGCGCTCCCGATCGGCGAGGCGTTCCAGCTGCGCGACGACCTGCTCGGCGTGTTCGGAGACAGCGCGGTCACCGGTAAGCCGTCCGGCGAGGACCTGCGGGAAGGCAAGCAGACGGTGCTGGTCGCGCTGGCGCGCTCCCGGGCGTCGAACGGCGGGAGGGCGCTCCTCGCGGAGCGCCTCGGTAACCCCGATCTGGACGACGAGGGGGTCGCCGCGTTGCGCGCGCTCATCGTCGAGACCGGGGCCCGGGAGAGCGTGGAGCGGATGATCACCGAGCGCTGCGACCACGCGCTGGCCGTGCTGGCGAGCGCGCCGTTCACCCCCGAGGGCCGCGCCGCCCTCCGAGACCTGGCCGTCGCCGCCGTAGACCGCAGCGCCTGACGCGAAACCGGCCTCTGAGCCGGGGTTAGAGACCGGTTTCGCGTCGGTTCAGGAGGCGGCCTCGCGGAGAAGGCGGGGGACGACCTTGCCGGTGGCGTTGCGGGGGAGCTCGGCGAGGAAGTGCACGTCGCGGGGGACCGAGAAGCGTGCTGCCTTGTTCTTCACCAGGTCGCGGACCTCGTCCGCGTCGAGCGTGTACCCGTCGTGCAGGACGACGTACGCCGCGAGCCGCTGCCCCCAGTCCGGGTCCGGAACCCCCACCACCGCGACTTCGCGTACCGCCTCGGCCTCGGTCAGGATGTTCTCGACCTCGCGCGGGAACACGTTCTCCCCGCCGGACACGATCATGTCGTCGTCTCGGCCGTCCACGAACAGCAGGCCGGTAGAGTCCATGTGCCCGACGTCGCCGGTGCTCATGAACCCGCGCTTGACCTCCTTGTTCGCCCCGTTCGTGTACCCCTCGAACAGCATCCCGTTCGCGACGAAGATCCGGCCGGGCGTCCCGGTCGGGAGGTCGTTGCCGCTCTCGTCGAGGATCGCCAGCTGGGTACCGAGCGGCGCCTGGCCGGCCGTGCGGGGTTCGCGGCGCAGGTCGCTCGGCGTCGCGATCGTCGCCCACGACACTTCGGTCGACCCGTACAGGTTGTAGAGCACGTCGCCGAACGCGTCCATGAAGTGCAGCGCGAAGTCGCCGATCAACGCCGACCCGCTGCTGGCGACCGCGCGGAGCGCGCTCAGGTCGTACTTGCTGCGGACGTCGGGCGGCAGCTCGAGCATCCGCTGCATCATGATCGGGACGACGAACACGCCCCCGGCGCGGTGCGTGGCGATGTCGGCGAGCACGGACTCCGGCTCGAACCGGCGCCGGAGCACCAGCGTCGCGCGCAGCCCCATCCCGACCTGGAGTCCGGCAAAACCCCAGGTGTGGAACAGCGGCGCCGGAATCGCGATTGTGTCCCGCACTTTCAGCGGGATCTTGGAGAGGATCGACGCGAGCGCCCCCAGCCCGTGCGGCGGCGGACGGCGCGCGCCCTTCGGCGCTCCGGTGGTGCCGGACGTCAGGACGATCGTCCGCCCCACGATCTCGGGCGGCGAGGCCTTCCCACCGGGGTTCGACGCGACGAGCTCCTCGAGCGTCGTCGGGCCGGGGCTCGTTCCGTCCGTCCACGCCAGCAGCAGCTGGACGCCGGGCGGCGGCTCGCCGATCAGCGGCAGGAACTCCTCGTCGGCGATGAGCAGCTCGACCTTCTGTTCACGAAGGACGGTCTGGATCTGGGTCGCCGAGAGGCCGGTGTTCAGCAGCACGGTGTCCGCGCCGCGGCCCGCGGACGCGACCAGCGCCTCGATCAACCCGGCGTGGTTGCGGCAGAGCACCGCGACCCGGCTCTTGCCCTTGACGCCGAGCGCCGCGAGGCCCTGCGAGATCCGGGTGGCGCGGTCGCGCACCTCGGCGAACGTCACCTGCCTGCGCTCGTCGATCAGCGCGATCCGCTCCGGGTCACGTGCCGCAGCGCTGGTGTAGCCGCCTGCCAGGCTCAACCCCCAGCTCCGCAGTGCGGCGAGCTGCCGCGTGACGCGGTCGGGGCGTCCGGGTGCGATCACCCCTGCCCGGATCAGCGTCGTCGCCAGCTGGGTGGCGTACGCCACCTTGCCGCCGGTGGGGCTGGCCACGGCGTCCTGCGCTGCCATTCGGTGACACCTCGTTCCTGGGGGAAGGGGCGGGCCTTGGGGGAAGGGGCGGGCCTTGGGTGAAGGGGCGGGCGGGGCTACGACGTAGGGATGACGAAGATCTTGGCGAGCACGGCGGCGAGACCGAGGTCGCCGCGGACCTTGAGCTTTCCGGTCATGAACATCGTCGTCGGCTTGCCGTTGCCCGACGTGAGCAGCAGGAACTCAGGCCCGCCGAGGATGATCGTGGTGTCGGCGCCGTGCTGGGCGACCGCGTTGGCCTCGCACCGATCGCCGTACAGGACCAGTTCGAAGTCGTCGGTGCCGCCGTCCGGCCGACCGGTGATCTTCCAGTGGATGACCTTCGGCGGGCGGGGGTCGCCTGCGCGGTAGTGGTCGGCGAAGCGGCGGAGGATCTGGTCCAGGACGATCGACCGGACCGGGCTGCTCATCACGGCCTCGAGCTGGTCCTTGCGGGCCCGCCCGATCAACCGGGCGAACGCCGCCGGGTCGATCGCCTCGAGCCCCTCGGTGGCGCCCGGTTCTCCGGCTTGTTGCGAGGCGGCGGTCAGCAGCTCTTCGAACTCAGCGGCGCTGATCTGCTTGGGATCAATCTCGGCCAACTGCCGAGGATCGAAGGACGACACGACGGTGCTCCCTCTGTTCGACTTAACGCGCCAGTAGGTTACTCCCGCGTTAAACAACGGGGCTACTGGTTCCTCGAAACTCCGCCATTTACTGGTGGGAATGACAAAGTCGCCGACGCCGGGCGCGGCGCGGGGTCGCGTCCGGACCTGACTTAGGCTGACGTCATGACGCGGGCATCACTGGACAAGCGACCACGCGACGTGGCGGCGATGTTCGACCAGGTCGCACGCCGGTACGACCTCACGAACACGGTGATCTCGTTCGGCCAGGACCGGCGCTGGCGGACGCTCACCGCCGACGTCCTGGACCTGCGGCCGGGTGAGCGGTGCTTGGACCTCGCGGCCGGTACCGCGGTCTCCACCGCGGAGCTGGCGCACTCCGGCGCCGAGGTGATCGCGTGCGACTTCTCGCTCGGCATGCTGCGCGAGGGCCTCGACCGCGGAGTGCCGCTGGTCGCAGGCGACGCCATGCACCTGCCGTTCCCGGACGCCACGTTCGACGCGGTGACGATCTCGTTCGGGCTGCGCAACGTCGCGGACACCGCCGCAGGGCTCGCCGAGATGGCGCGGGTGACGAAGCCGGGTGGGCGGCTCGTCGTGCTGGAGTTCAGCCACCCCACGTGGGCGCCGTTCCGGACCGTCTACACCGAGTACCTGATGCGCGCGCTACCCCGGGTGGCCCGCGCGGTGAGCAGCGCGCCGGACGCCTACGTCTACCTGGCCGAGTCGATCCGCGAGTGGCCGACGCAGGCCGACCTCGCCGGAACGATCGGCGCCAGCGGCTGGCGCTCCGTCCGCTGGCGCAACCTTACGGGCGGAATCGTCACCCTCCACCACGCCTTCCGCGCGTAGGGCGGCCCGCTGAGAACGACGGATGACAGGCGAGCGGGCCTCCTTATGACGGCCCCCTAATGTCACGGCGTCGGCCCGCTCGACTGTCCCCGACGCTCTCAGCGGGCTCCACGTCAGAGCAAAGGCGCAGCGCGCCTTTCACCCTTTGACCGTCAGGCAGGCCAGGCGGGGGCCGGCGATACCGGCTTTGCCTGGGGCGGTTTGGGTCTTCTGGGCGTGGATGATCAGCGACTGAGGCTTCGTGGTGAACCGCCACGGCTGCGTGCTCTTGCTGATCCCGGTGCCCTGCGAGTCGGTCGTGAAGTCGAGCCACACCTCGTTCTGCGGGTTCGCGTACGTCGGGTTCACCGACGGGGGCGAGGCGGACGCGGCCGGGTCGGGGCGGTGCTGGTAGTGCGGCCCGGCTGCGGTGCCGGTGGCTCCGCATGGCTTCGTGTGCAGGTGCGCCCCGTAGGTGCGGTCGGGCTTCATCCCCCCGACGTCGAGCGTCACGGTCGTCGCGTCGGCGATCTCGGCGATCGTCAGGCGGGCGGTGGCGCCGGGCGGGACCAGCGACGGGTCGTACGTCACCGCGACGCTGGTCGGTGAGTAGCTGCCGAACGTACCCTCCGCCACCATCGGCTGCGCTGCTTCGACTGCCGCGGACGCCGATTCCTCCTGCGAACCGCCGTCCTCCCGGGACGCCCCGCCGCACCCGGCAGCGAGCAGCGAGGTGGCTACGAGGACGAGTGCTGCGGATCGGCGCATCACGGTCTCCTTGGGAGCGCAGGGGTCGCTGCGGTGCGAGTCAATCAGCGTAAGTGCTGATATGTGCTATTTCGTTCTGCGGGCACGCTACTCCTTGCGTCGATTTTTTGTGACCCCGTACACAACGGCATCGACGTTTTTGTGCGGTGGACAAAACGTCTCAAGTCAGGTCTTCTCGCGAGGCTGTCGGCGGGTGGTCGCCGTGGCGTCGGGCGCTCGCCGGTTCGGGTTAGGCGAGCCTTAGTACCCAGCCATGTGATGCGCGGCATAGACTGCCCGTGCTGAGTTCGTGAAGATTTTCACAAGCGCACGCAAGCCCCGCCCGATGGCCCCTGAGACCCCTAGCAGCAACACGGTCAGCACCACAGTCGAGAGGCAGCCGTGACCACCGAGCCCGCTCCCCGCGGTGCCGAGCCCCCCGTGGTCGACACCGCCGCCGATAGCCGTTCCATTAGCCTGCCCGGAGTTGTCGGCGGGCCGGTCGGCAACGCGGAAAGACTCGCGGACGCCGACGTGATCGTCGTGGGCGCCGGCCCGGCCGGTTCCGCGGCCGCCTACCACCTGGCCCGGTCGGGGCTCGACGTCCTCCTGCTGGAGAAGACCGAGTTCCCCCGGGAGAAGGTCTGCGGCGACGGGCTGACGCCACGGGCGGTCCGGTCCCTCGTGTCGATGGGTATCGACACCTCTACCGAGAACGGCTGGCTGCACAACAAGGGCCTGCGGGTGATCGGTGGCGGCGTCCGGATGGAGCTGCCCTGGCCCGATCTGGCGGCCTACCCGAACTACGGGCTCACCCGTACCCGGATGGACTTCGACGACATGCTCTCGAAGGCCGCCGTGAAGGCCGGTGCCCAGCTGCGCACCTCCACGACCGTCACCGGCCCGGTGCTGTCCACCGCCGGCCGGGTGGTGGGCGTCGAGGCCGAGGTCGGGCCGGAGAAGACCAAGGCCACCTACCGGGCGCCGCTGGTGATCGCCGCCGACGGCGTCTCCGGCCGGTTCGCGCTCGCGCTGGGGCTGGCCCGCAACGAGGCTCGCCCGATGGGCGTCGCCGTGCGCCGGTACTACCAGAGCCCGCGCCACGACGACGACTACCTGGAGTCGTGGCTGGAGCTGTGGGACAAGGTCGACGGCAAGGATCGGCTACTGCCCGGCTACGGCTGGATCTTCGGTCTCGGTGACGGCCGGTCGAACGTCGGCCTGGGCATCCTGAACAGCTCTGCGGCGTTCAAGGACGTCAATTACCGCCAGCTGCTCAAGTCCTGGATGGCCGGCACTCCGGAGGAGTGGGGCTACCGCGAGGAGAACGCCGACGGGCCGATCCGCGGCGCGGCGCTGCCGATGGGCTTCAACCGCAAGCCGCACTACACCCGCGGACTTATGCTCGTCGGCGACGCCGGTGGCATGGTGAACCCGTTCAACGGTGAGGGCATTGCCTACGCGATGGAGTCCGGCGAGATCGCCGCCGAGGTCGCCGTGCAGGCCCTCGCGCGTGCCGCCGGCCCGAGCCGCGAGCGGGCGCTGCGCGCCTACCCGACGCTCCTCACCGAGCGGTACGGCGGTTACTACCGGCTGGGCGGCGTCTTCGTGAAGCTGATCAGCAACCCGGACATCATGAAGGTCGCGACTCGCCATGGGCTGCCGCATCCGCTCCTCATGCGCTTCGTGCTCAAACTGCTCGCGAATCTCACCGATCCCCGCGGTGGGGACGCTATGGATCGGGTCATCAACGGCCTGTCCAAGCTGGCGCCCGCAGTGTGAGCCTGCAGTGTGATTGAGTACCCCCGAATAACGAGTCACACCATAACCGTCGATAACGAAAGAAACCCCCGATAAAAGACTGCGTCCTGATAGACGCAGGACCAAATAGCTCTACGGCACCTCCTCGCTGCACATCGACGTCAGGGAAGGGAACCGATGGACACCGGTGGTTCACTCGCGCTCTATGCGCCGATCGTCGGCCTCTTCGTGCTGGCTGCTGCTTTTGCGGTGTTCAGCGTCGGTGCGGCGGCCTTCGTGGGGCCCAAGCGCTACAACAAGGCCAAGCTGGACGCCTACGAATGCGGCATCGAGCCGTCACCGCAGGCAACCGGTGGCGGCCGATTCCCGGTCAAGTTCTATTTGACCGCGATGCTGTTCATCGTCTTCGACATCGAGATCATCTTCCTCTACCCGTGGGCGGTCGCCAACGAGGCGCTCGGCCTGTTCGGGCTGGTGGAGATGGTGCTGTTCATCGGCACTGTGTTCATTGCCTACGCGTACGTCTGGCGTCGCGGCGGCCTCGACTGGGACTGAGCCTTACACCGAGGCTCGTCCGCTCACCGACCCACCGATTGAACTGACCGTCTGAATAAACCGGTTGGAACCGGATACCGGTCGACCGGACTGAGAGGGGTCCGCGCCATGGGGCTGGAGGAGAAACTCCCCGGCGGGGTGCTGGTGACCACCGTCGAGAAGATCGTCAACTGGAGCCGGAAGTCGTCGATGTGGCCGGCCACCTTCGGGTTGGCCTGCTGCGCCATCGAGATGATGACGACCGGTGCCGCCAGATACGACTTCGCGCGCTTCGGAATGGAGCGGTTCAGCGCAACTCCGCGGCAGGCCGATCTGATGATCGTCGCCGGTCGGGTGAGTCAGAAGATGGCGCCTGTGCTGCGGCAGATCTATGACCAGATGCCGGAGCCGAAATGGGTGCTCTCGATGGGCGTCTGCGCCAGCTCGGGCGGAATGTTCAACAACTACGCGATCGTCCAGGGTGTTGATCACGTGGTTCCGGTCGACATGTATCTGCCCGGTTGCCCGCCGCGGCCGGAAATGCTGCTCGACGCCGTCCTGAAGCTGCACGAAAAGGTCATGCACGAGCCGCTCGGTCCCAAGCGCCGAGCCGAGCTCGCGGCGGCCAAGGCCGACGGAACCGCCAAGCGGTACGGCACGATGCCGTCCTCCTTCCGGTACGACAAGACGCTCCGGCGGGAGTGGGAGCGGGCCGAGGCCGAGGGCCGCGCCGAGCAGTTCCGGATCGAGACGGCCGCACGGCAGAACGAGGCAGGGGTGGCTCGCAAGTGAGCACTGACGGCAACGGCGCCGACGAACTCGGCGAGCACGGCGAGCACGGCGCCCAGAAGGGCATGTTCGGCGTCTCCGGCTCCGGTGACACCTCCGGGTTCGGCGGGCTGGTCCGGCCGGTCGCCGACCCGCACGCGACCCAGCGGCCCTACGGCGGTTACTTCGACGAGGTCGCCGACCTCCTCACCGAGGAACTGGCCAAGCGCGACGTCGGCTTCGAGAGCGCGATCACCCGAGTGGTGGTCGACCGCGGAGAGCTGACGCTCTACGTCCGCCGGGAGCGCATCGTCGAGGTCTGCAACCTGCTCCGCGACGGCGAGGGTCTGCGGTTCGAGCTCTGCAGCTCGGTCTCCGGCGTCGACTATTTGGACGCTCCGCTGAGCACCGACCCGACCGAGCAGTCCGAGCGGCTGCACGTCGTCTATCAGCTGACCAGCATGACCTACCGGCGGCGGATCCGGCTCGAGGTGGGGGTCACCGTCGACGACCCGCACGTCCCGTCGGTCACCTCGGTCTACCCGACCGCGGACTGGCAGGAGCGCGAGGTCTGGGACATGTTCGGCGTGATCTTCGACGGTCACCCGGCGCTGACCCGGATCCTCATGCCGGACGACTGGGATGGCCACCCGCAGCGCAAGGACTACCCGCTCGGCGGTGTCCCGGTCGAGTACAAGGGCGCGGAGATCCCGCCACCCGACACCCGCCGGGCCTACCGATGAGCCGCCAGGAGGTGGCCGAATGACCCAGACAAGCGACCCGTACGCCGACTCCCGGGAGACCACCGAGGGTCGCGTCTATACCGTCACCGGCGGCGACTGGGACTCGATCCACGCCGAAGATCCGCTGGCCAGTGAGCGGATCGTCGTCAACATGGGCCCGCAGCACCCGTCGACGCACGGGGTGCTGCGGCTCGTCCTCGAACTCGAGGGCGAGACGATCACCGAGGCCCGTACCGTCATCGGGTACCTGCACACCGGCATCGAGAAGAACACCGAGTACCGGACGTGGACGCAGGGCACCACGTTCGTCACCCGGATGGACTACCTCTCGCCGATCTTCAACGAGACCGGCTACTGCCTCGCGGTCGAGAAGCTGCTCGGCGTCGAGGTGCCGGAGCGGGCCACCACGATCCGCGTCCTGCTGATGGAGCTCAACCGGATCAGCTCGCACCTGGTCTGGCTGGCCACCACCGGCATGGAGCTGGGCTCCACCACGATGATGATCTACGGCTTCCGCGAGCGGGAGTTCGTGCTCGACCTGTTCGAGGAGATCACCGGCCTGCGGATGAACATGGCGTTCGTCCGCCCCGGCGGGTTGGCGCAGGACCTCCCGGTCGGCATCGAGGACAAGATCCGCGAGTTCATCCCGTATATGCGGGAGAAGTTCGACGACTACGAGAAGCTGCTCACCGGCCAGCCGGTCTGGAAGGCACGCACCAGGAACGTCGGCTTCCTCGACGTGACCGGCTGCCTGTCGCTCGGTATCACCGGGCCGGTGCTCCGGTCGGCCGGGCTTCCGTGGGACCTCCGGAAGACGATGCCCTACTGCGGGTACGAGAACTACGACTTCGACGTCGTCACCGAGACCACCGGGGACGTCTTCGGCCGGTACCTGGTGCGGGTCAACGAGATGCGGCAGTCGCTGCGGATCGTCGAGCAGGCGCTGGACCGCCTCGCGCCGGGGCCGGTCATGGTCACCGACAAGAAGATCGCGTGGCCGGCGCAGCTCGCGCTCGGCGCGGACGGCATGGGCAACTCGCTGGAGCACGTCCGGCAGATCATGGGCCAGTCGATGGAGGCCCTGATCCACCACTTCAAGCTGGTGACCGAGGGCTTCCGGGTGCCCGCGGGCCAGGTGTACACCGCGGTCGAGTCGCCCCGCGGCGAGTTGGGCTTCCACGTGGTGAGCGACGGCGGCACCCGGCCGTACCGCGTCCACGTGCGCGAACCCAGCTTCGTGAACCTGCAGGCGTTCCCCGCGATGGTCGAGGGTGCTCCGATCGCGGACGCGATCGCGTCGGGTGCCTCGCTCGACCCGGTTATGGGGGGCGTCGACCGGTGACCGCGGGAACTATCGATCTGAGCGAGGCCGCAGTATGAGTGAGCTGACCGACGAGACGGTCCGCGCCGACCTGGCCGAGCAGGCCGCGACGATCGTCGCGCGCTACCCGGAGGGGCGGTCCCGATCGGCGTTGCTGCCGATGCTGCACCTGGTGCAGTCGGTGGACGGGTACGTGAGCCCGGAGGGGATCGCGTTCTGCGCCGAGCAGCTCGGGATCACCAAGGCCGAGGTGGCGGCCGTCGCGACGTTCTACACGATGTACAAGCGCCGCCCGACCGGCGAGTACCTGGTGAGCGTCTGCACGAACACGATGTGCGGGGTGCTCGGGGGAGACAAGGCGTACGAGGCGCTCTCGGCGTACCTCGAGGTGGGGCACGACCAGACCACCGAGGACGGCCGGATCACGCTGGAGCACGCCGAGTGCCTGGCCGCGTGTGACTACGCGCCGGTGATGACCGTCAACTACGAGTACTTCGACCAGGTGGACGCCGACTCGGCGCTCAGCCTGGTGAAGCAGCTCCAGGACGGCGAGCGTCCGATGCCGACGCGGGGCGCTCGGCTGTGCTCGTTCAAGGAGATGTCGCGCCAGCTGGCGGGGTTCGCCGAGGCGCGGAACGGTGCGGTCGCCGATCCGATGACGGACTTCGAGCCGACGGTGGCCGGGAACCGGCTGGCGGAGGAGCGTGGGGTGAGCGTGCCGGGGTTCTTCCCGAACACGCCCATTCCGCGGAAAGCTGACCAGGACGCGAAGCCCACGCCGACCAAGGCCGCGCCCGCCAAGGCTGCGAGCGCGTCCCCGGCCGCGAAGGCCGCGGCGGCGTCTACGGACGAGGGCCCCAAGACCGCCGAGCCGCCCGCGACGGCCAGCACGACCCCCGCCGCCGAGACCCCGCCCGCGGCGACCAGCACCGCCCCCGCGGCCAGCAAGACTCCGGCGGCCGAGGCTCCGGCCGGGCCGCCTGCGGCGACCAGCACGGCCCCGGCGGCCGAGGCCCCGGCTGAGGCGCCTGCGGCGACCACGGCCCCGGCCGCCGACGCGCCCGCGGCCGACGGCCCCGCGGGGGACGCGCCCGGTGCCGATGTGGCGCCTCCGGCGAAGGCGTCTCGGGCGCCGCGGGCGCCGCGGGCTCCGCGGGCGACGAAGTCGACGAAGGCAACCCCGCCGAAGGCCGCTCCGGCGGCGAGCGAACCGGCGGAGGCCGGCGGCGGAGCGTCCGACGAGGACGTAACGGCGGACAAGCCCGCACCACGCCCGCGCCGTCGCAGCGGGCCGTTGGTCTCGGCGACAGCCGACCCGGCCAAGCGCCGCCCGGCCAACAAGGCCCCGGCCAAGCGGGGCGGCACCCGCCGCCCCACCAACCGCGACCCGGAGACCGAGCGTTCGGCGCCGGCGGTCGAGCAGGCCGACGCCACGCCGGCCCAGCCTGCCACGGACCCGCAGGTCAAGGACCTGGAGACGCCGACAAACCCAGCCGAGACGTCGCCGACCGTCCCGGAGCCGTCCGCCGACTCCAAGCCGGCCGGTGACGCGCCGCCGACAGACCCGCGCACCGAGAACGAGGGGCAGAAATGAGCGAGCGCAACGTCCTCACCCCGGTACTCACGAAGCGCTGGCTCTCGCCCGAGGCCTGGAAGATCTCGACCTACGAGCGGCTGGACGGCTACTCCGCCCTCCGCAAGGCGATGAAGGCGCACCCGGACGACCTGATCCAGCTGGTCAAGGACTCCGGGCTGCGCGGTCGCGGCGGCGCGGGCTTCCCGACCGGTCTGAAGTGGAGCTTCATCCCGCAGGGCGACGGCAAGCCGCACTACCTCGTGGTGAACGCCGACGAGGGCGAGCCCGGCACCTGCAAGGACCTGCCGTACATGATGGCCGACCCGCACGGCCTGATCGAAGGCATCGTCATCACGTCATACGCGATCCGGGCGAATTTCGCCGCGATCTACATCCGTGGTGAAGCCGTGCACGCCGCCCGGCGGCTGCGCAACGCGGTCAACGAGGCCTACGCGCGCGGTTACCTCGGTCGCAACATCCTGGGCAGCGGCTTCGACCTGGAACTCGTCGTGCACTCCGGCGCGGGCGCCTACATCTGCGGCGAGGAAACCGCGCTGCTCGACTCGCTCGAGGGCTACCGCGGCCAGCCGCGGCTCAAGCCGCCGTTCCCCGCGGTCGCCGGCCTCTACGGCGGGCCGACCGTGGTGAACAACGTCGAGACGATCGCGAGCGTGCCGTACATCGTGCTCGGCGGGGCCGAGTGGTGGAAGACGATGGGCACCGAGAAGTCGCCCGGCCCGAAGATCTACTCGATCTCCGGCCGGGTGAACCGCCCCGGCCAGTACGAGTGCACGCTCGGCACCACGCTGCGCGAGCTGCTCGAACTCGCCGGCGGCATGAAGGACGGTCACGAGCTGCGGTTCTGGACGCCGGGCGGTTCCTCCACGCCGATGTTCACCGAGGAACACCTGGACGTCCCGCTCGACTTCGAGGGGGCGGCCGCCGCCGGGTCGATGCTCGGCACCACCGCCGTGATGGTCTTCAGCGACAAGGACTGCCCGGTCTACGCGACGTACCGCTGGATCGCGTTCTACGCCCACGAGTCGTGCGGCAAGTGCACGCCGTGCCGCGAGGGCAACTACTGGATGGTCCAGGTGCTCCGCCGGATCCTCTCCGGCCAGGGCACCAAGGCCGACCTCGACACGCTCAGCGACACCTGCGACAACATCTTCGGGCGGTCGTTCTGCGCGCTCGGCGACGGCGCGACCAGCCCGGTGCTCTCGTCGCTCAAGTACTTCCGCGACGACTACCTCGCCTACATCGAGCGTCGCAAGGAGCCGTACTTCTCCGCCGAACAGGCCGCCCTCGCCGGAGCGCACTGATGACGATCGCACCTGACAAAGTCGACACGGTCACGCTGACGATCGACGGCCTGAGCGTCACCGTCCCGAAGGGGACGCTGATCATCCGCGCCGCCGAGCAGCTGGGGATCCAGATCCCGCGGTTCTGTGACCACCCGCTGCTGGATCCGGTCGGCGCGTGCCGCCAGTGCATCGTCGAGGTCGAGGGGCAGCGCAAGCCGGTCGCGAGCTGCACCGCGGCGGTGACGCCCGACATGGTGGTGAAGACGCAGCTCACCAGCCCGGTGGCCGAGAAGGCGCAGCGCGGCACGCTGGAGCTGCTGCTGATCAACCACCCGCTCGACTGCCCGGTCTGCGACAAGGGCGGCGAGTGCCCGCTGCAGAACCAGGCGATGAGCAACGGAGCCGCCGAGTCGCGGTTCCGTGACGTCAAGCGCACCTACCCGAAGCCGCTCGCGATCTCCTCGCAGGTGCTGCTCGACCGGGAGCGGTGCGTGCTGTGTGCGCGCTGCACCCGGTTCTCCAAGCAGGTGGCCGGTGACCCGTTCATCGAGCTGCTGGAGCGCTCGGCGCTGGAGCAGGTCGGCATCGCGTCCGACGAGCCGTTCCAGTCGTACTTCTCCGGCAACACCGTGCAGATCTGCCCGGTCGGTGCGCTCACCGGCGCCGCCTACCGGTTCCGGGCCCGTCCGTTCGACCTGGTCTCCACGCCGTCGGTGTGTGAGCACTGCGCCTCCGGGTGCGCGCTCCGTACCGACTGGCGGCGCGGCAAGGTGCTCCGCCGGCTGGCCGGCGAGGACCCGGCGGTCAACGAGGAGTGGAACTGCGACAAGGGTCGCTGGGCCTTCACCTACGCGACCGGCAAGGCCCGGCTGGCCCAGCCGCTGGTGCGGAACGCCGCCGGTGAGCTGGAGCCGACCTCGTGGAGCGAGGCCTTCACGGTTGCCGCACGCGGCCTGTCGGCCGCTCGCGAGGCCGGGGGCGTCGGCGTGCTGCCCGGTGGCCGTCTCACCTATGAGGACGCTTACGCGTACGCGAAGTTCGCCCGGGTCGCACTGGGCACCAACGACGTGGACTTCCGTGCCCGGCCGCACTCCGACGAGGAGGCGCTGTTCCTCGGGGCACATGTCGCGGGCAAGCCGCTCGAGGTGACCTACGCCGACCTGGAGAACGCGCCCGCGGTCCTGCTCGTCGCGTTCGAGCCGGAGGAGGAGTCGCCGATCGTCTTCCTCCGCATGCGCAAGGGGTGGCGGAAGCACGGGACGAAGGTCTGGTCGGTGGCGCCGCTGGCCACCCGCGGCCTGGACAAGCTCGGCGGAACGCTGATCCAGGCGACGCCGGGCGCGGAGCCCAAGGTGCTGGACGCGTTGCGCGCCGGTGAGCTGCCCGACCTGACGTCGCTGTCGGACGCGCTGCGGACGCCGGGCGCGGTGATCCTGGTCGGGGAACGCGCGGCGGGGATCCGTGGTGCGTACTCCGCGGCGTCGCTGCTGGCGCTCAACACCGGTGCGACGCTCGGCTGGGTGCCGCGGCGGGCCGGTGAGCGTGGTGCGGTGGAAGCCGGCGCGCTGCCGACGCTGCTGCCCGGTGGTCGTCAGGTCACGTCGCAGGTCGCACGCTCGGCGGTCGAGTCGGCGTGGGGCGTGTCGGTGCCGGAGACCCCGGGACGCTCGACCGGCGAGATCCTCGCCGCGGCGGCGTCCGGCGAGCTCGGTGGGTTGATCGTCGGCGGCGTCGACCCGGACGACCTGCCGGACCCGGCGGTGGCGCGCGCGGCGCTGGACGCAGCGCCGTTCGTCGTTTCGCTGGAGGTGCGCCGCTCGGCGGTGGCGGACTACGCGGACGTCGTCTTCCCGGTCGCTCCGGTGACCGAGAAGGGCGGCAGCTTCATCAACTGGGAAGGCCGGGTGCGGCCGTTCGGGCTGACGCTCGAGGGCACCGGCGCGATGTCCGACGCCCGCGTGCTCGACGCGCTGGCCGACGAGCTCGGTGCCTACCTCGGCGCGTCGTCGGCGGAGGCCGTGCTCGCCGACGCCACCGCGCTGGGCGTCGCCGGCCCGGACGCCGACCCGCCACCGTCGCCGATGGAGCCGGCCGCACCGCGGGTCAGCCCCGGTGACGGCGAGGCCGTGCTGGCGACCTGGCACCACCTGCTCGACGTCGGGACGCTGCAGGAGGGCGAGGAGCACCTGGCGGGCACCGCCAAGCCCGCGTTCGCGCACCTGTCTCCGGGCACCGCCGCCGAGCTGGGCGTACGCGCCGGAGCGCACATCCTGGTCTCCACCGACCGCGGGGCGATCCAGCTGCCGGTCGCGATCACCGAGATGCCCGACCGGGTGGTCTGGGTGCCGACGAACTCGGTCGACTCCCGAGTGCGGCCGACGCTCGGCGTGGGGGCAGGCGATCTGGTGCGCGTTACGGCAGGCTCACCTACCGGCGCCGGGCCGGGCCCGGATGGCGGGCTCGGCGACGTCGAGGCCCGCGCCACCAGTGACGGTGGTGACCCGGCGGACGGCGGCCGACCGGCGGTCGACTCGGACGAAGGAGAGTCCTGATGGACGCAGGCGCGGTGCTGGCCGCCGCCGAACCGGCCGCGGTGGGCAACGACCCGTGGTGGCTGATCCTCGCGAAGATCGTCGCGACGTTCGCCATCCTCGTCGTCCTGGTGCTGTTCTCGATCGTCGCCGAGCGCAAGGTCATCGGCTACATGCAGGTCCGGCCCGGGCCGAACCGCGTCGGCCCGTGGGGCACGCTGCAGAGCCTCGCCGACGGCATCAAGCTGGCGTTCAAGGAAGACCTGATCCCGAAGGCCGCTGACAAGGCGGTCTACATCCTGGCGCCGATCATCTCCGCGGTCGTCGCGCTGATCGCGTTCTCGGTGATCCCGCTAGGCCCGAACGTCTCGGTCTTCGGCCACACCACCGCACTCCAGCTCACCGACCTGCCGGTCGGCGTCCTGTACATCCTGGCCTGCTCGTCGCTCGGCGTGTACGGCATCGTGCTCGCCGGGTGGGCGTCCGGCTCGACGTACCCGCTGCTCGGCGGTATGCGGTCGGCGGCACAGATGATCTCGTACGAGGTCGCGATGGGCCTCTCGATCGTGCCGGTGCTGCTCACCGCCGGGTCGCTGTCGACCAGCGAGATCGTCTGGGCACAGGAGAACACGTGGTTCGTGTTCACGCTGCTGCCGAGCTTCGTCGTCTACGCGATCTCGGCGGTCGGCGAGACCAACCGCGCCCCGTTCGACCTGCCGGAGGCCGAGAGCGAGCTGGTCGGCGGGTTCCACACCGAGTACTCGTCGCTGAAGTTCGCGATGTTCTTCCTCGCCGAGTACGTGAACATGGTGACGGTGTCGGCGCTCTGCGCCACGCTGTTCCTCGGCGGCTGGCGCGCTCCGTTCGGCCTCGGCACGATCTGGCCGGGCGCGAACGAGAACTGGTGGCCGGTGCTCTGGTTCATGGGCAAGGTGCTCGCCGCGCTGTTCGTGTTCGTCTGGCTGCGTGGCTCGCTTCCCCGCCTGCGCTACGACCAGTTCATGCACTTCGGCTGGAAGGTCCTGGTGCCGGTCAGCCTGGTCTGGCTGCTGCTGGTCGCCGCGATGAACACGCTGCGCCGCGAGTACGAGTTCTCGACTCGCGAGATCCTGATCGGCGTCGCGGTCGTGCTGCTGGTCGTGGTCGCGCTGAGTCTGCTGATCCCGGAGCGGGAGAAGAAGGAAGTCGACGCCCGCGACCCGAACCCCCAGTCCGACTTCCCGGTGCCACCGCTCGACCTCGTCGTTCCACCGTCGCCACGGCTCAAGCAGGTCCCCGCCAAGGTGGGCGCCGACGACGAGTCGCCGAGCGAGAAGGAGAACTGATCGTGTTCGACTCCGTCAAAGGCTTCGGGCTCACCTTCTCGACGATGTTCAAGAAGCGGGTGACGATCAAGTACCCGGACGTCCCGCAGCCGGCCGCGCCCCGCTACCACGGTCGCCACGTGCTCAACCGGCACCCCGACGGGCTGGAGAAGTGCGTCGGGTGCGAGCTCTGCGCCTGGGCGTGCCCGGCCGACGCGATCTACGTCGAGGGTGGCGACAACACCGAGGATGCCCGCTACTCGCCGGGTGAGCGGTACGGCGCGGTCTACCAGATCAACTACGCGCGCTGCATCTTCTGCGGGCTCTGCATCGAGGCCTGTCCGACCCGGTCGCTGACCATGTCGAACTCCTACGAGCTGGCCAGCGACAGCAGGGCCGACCTGATCTACACGAAGGAGCAGCTGCTCGCGCCGCTGCTGCCCGGGATGGAGGCGCCTCCGCACGCGATGCGGCTGGGCGCCAACGAGACCGACTACTACGTCCAGGGCCCGACCAACCCGGGGGCCTCGGCGGGTGCCGAGCGTCCGGACCGGTCGGAACCGAAGGAGGTCGTCCGGTGAGCACGCTGAGTGTTGCTCTCGACGGGCTGACTGTGTTGTCGGCCGCCGCCCCCGGCGATCCGCCGACCGGTGAGAAGGTCGCGTTCTGGATCCTCGGTCCGGTCGCGCTCGGCGGCGCGATCGGCATGGTGATGGCCCGCAACGCGATCCACTCGGCGCTGTTCCTGGTCTGCACGATGTTCAGCCTGGGCGTGTTCTACGTCCTCCAGGCCGGCCCGTTCATCGGCATGGTGCAGATCATCGTCTACACCGGCGCGATCATGATCCTGTTCCTGTTCGTGCTGATGCTGATCGGCCGGGACTCCGCGGACTCGATCGTCGAGACGCTCCGCGGGCAACGGCTGGCGGCCGTCCTGCTCGGTATCGGGCTGGCCGCGCTGGTCACCACCGCCCTCTACCGGGCGCTCGGCGAGACGTCGGCGCGCGGCCTGGCGCAGACCAACGAGGCCGGCGGCGGGAACGTGGATTCGATCGCCGCGCTCCTGTTCACCCGCTACGTGTTCGCGTTCGAGGTCACCAGCGCGCTGCTGATCACGGCGGCGGTCGGGGCGATGATCCTGGCCCACATCGAACGCGACAAGGCCGGCCTCCCGACGCAGCGCGAGCGTTCGATCGCCCGCTTCCGGAAGGGGAACTACCCGGCGCCGAAGCCCGGCCCGGGCGTCTACGCGCTGTCGGACTCGGTGGCCACCCCGGCGCTGCTGCCCGACGGCACGCCGGCCGAGGGCAGCGTCGCGCCGTCGGTCGAGCGGCGTGAACTCGACAGCGGTCTGACCACCCCGAAGGGCTGAGCTGATTCCATGAAGGGCCGGCAGTGACTCCTACCTACTATCTGCTGCTCTCCGCTGCACTGTTCACGATCGGCGCGGTGGGTGTTCTGATCCGCCGGAACGCGATCGTCGTGTTCATGTGCATCGAGCTGATGCTCAACGCGGCCAACCTCTCGCTGGTCACGTTCTCCCGGATCAACGGCACGCTCGACGGTCAGATCATGGCGTTCTTCGTCATGGTCGTCGCCGCGGCCGAGGTCGTCGTCGGGCTCGCGATCATCATGTCGATCTTCCGCACCCGCCGGTCGGCCTCGGTCGACGACGCGAACCTGCTGAAGTACTGAGGGGATAAAGCGCCGTGGAGTATGCAGAGCCGACGGGGTCTCTCGCCCTGCTCTGGTTGCTGATCGCGCTGCCGCTGGCCGGTGCGCTCGTCCTGTTCCTGCTCGGCCGCCGGGCGAACGCCTGGGGCCACCTGCTCGGGTGCGCGACGGTCGGCATCGCGTTCGTCCTGGGCGTCGTCCAGTTCCTCGAACTGCGCGGGCTCGGAGAGGAAAGCCGGGCAGTCTCCCAGCACCTCTTCACGTTCATCGAGGTCGGTGGGCTGAAGGTCGACGCCGGGCTGCTCTACGACCCGCTCTCCGCGGTGTTCGTGCTGCTGATCACCGGCGTCGGCTTCCTCATCCACGTGTACTCGATCGGGTACATGGCGCACGACGAGGGCCGGCGGCGCTTCTTCGCGATGCTGAACCTGTTCGTCGCCGCGATGCTGCTGCTGGTTCTCGGCAACAGCTTCGTCGCGCTCTACGTCGGCTGGGAAGGCGTCGGTCTGGCGTCCTACTTGCTGATCGCGTTCTGGTTCACCCGGCCGGAAGCCGCGACCGCGGCGAAGAAGGCGTTCATCATGAACCGGGTCGGCGACGTCGGCCTGGCGCTGGGCATCTTCCTGCTCTTCGCGACGCTCGGCGACACCTCGTTCGAGGGCGTCTTCTCGTCGGTCGACGAGCTCTCGTCGACGACGGTCACGATCCTGGCGCTGCTCCTTCTGCTCGGCGCCTGCGGTAAGTCCGGCCAGTTCCCGCTGCAGGCGTGGCTCCCGGACGCGATGGCCGGCCCCACGCCAGTGTCCGCGCTGATCCACGCCGCGACGATGGTCACCGCGGGCGTCTACCTGATCGCCAGGGCACACCCGATCTACGACCTGTCCGGGACCGGCCAGACCGTCGTGTGTGCGATCGGCGCGCTGACGCTGCTGATCGGGTGCATCATCGGCTGCGCCAAGGACGACATCAAGAAGGTCCTGGCGTACTCCACGGTCAGCCAGATCGGCTACATGTTCCTGGCCGTCGGGCTCGGCGGCGAGGCGTACGCGCTCGGCATCATCCACCTGCTCGCGCACGGCTTCTTCAAGGCGGGGCTGTTCCTCGGCGCGGGCTCGGTGATGCACGGGATGAACGATCAGGTCGACATCCGAAGGTTCGGCGGGCTGGCGAAGTACATGCCGATCACGACCGCGACGTTCGGACTCGGCTACCTGGCGATCATCGGCATCCCGCCGCTGTCCGGGTACTTCTCCAAGGACCCGATCATCGAGCACGCGTTCGACCGTCCGGGCTGGACCGGCTGGTTGTTCGGCGGGGCGGCGCTGCTCGGCGCCGGGCTCACCGCGTTCTACATGACGCGGCTGTTCGTCCTCACGTTCCTCGGCAAGCCGCGCTGGACCACCGAGGAGGAGGGTGGGGCTCCGCACCCGCACGAGTCCCCGCTGTCGATGACCGTGCCGATGATCCTGCTGGCGGTCGGCTCGGTGGCCGGCGGTTTCCTGCTGACCCAGGGCGACCGCACCGTGCACTGGCTCGAGCCCGTGCTCGTCGGCGAGACCGGTGAGGTGCACGAGGTCGCGCACAAGATGGAGCCGATCGTCGTCACCGGCCTGGTCGTGGCGGTCTCGGTGATCGGTGCGGCGCTGGCCTACCTGATTTTCCGCCGCGGCACCGCCAAGGTGGAGCAGCCGGCCAACCAGCTGGTGGTGGCCGCCCGGCGGAACCTCTACGCGGATGCGTTCAACGAGGCCGTGCTCATGCGGCCGGGCCAGTGGCTCACCCGGGCTCTGGTGTACGTCGACAGCCGTGGGGTGGACGGGCTGGTCAACGGCCTGGCCGCCGCGGTCGGTGGCGGCTCCGGCCGGCTCCGCCGCCTGCAGACCGGGTTCGTCCGGTCGTATGCCCTGACGATGCTCGGAGGTGCGGTCGTGGTGCTGGCGTCGCTGCTGGTGGTGCGGCTCGGATGAACGGTCCCTGGCTCCCCGTACTGACCGCGCTGCCGCTGGTCGGCGCGATCGTCGTGGCGTTCCTCCCGAAGAGCGCCGACCGGCTCGCGAAGCTGGTCGCGCTGGGCTGGTCGCTGGTGGTCCTGGTGCTGACGATCATCGTCTGCGCCAACTTCGACCCGGACGGCGATCGCTTCCAGTTCGTCACCTCGTACACCTGGATCCCGCAGTTCGGCACCCGCCTGGCGTTCGGCGTGGACGGCATCGCGCTGGTGATGCTCGCGCTGATCGCGGTGCTGACGCCGATCGTCCTGCTGGCGTCCTGGCACGAGTCCGGCGCCGGACGCCGCTCGGTGAAGACGTACTACGCGCTGATGCTGGCGCTGCAGACCTGCATGATCGGCGTGTTCGTCGCGACCGACGTGTTCTTCTTCTACGTCTTCTTCGAGGCGATGCTCGTCCCGATGTACTTCCTGATCGGGTCGTACGGCGGTCCGCAGCGGCAGTACGCGGCGGTGAAGTTCTTCCTGTACTCGCTGGTCGGCGGTCTGTTCATGCTCGCCAGCGTGATCGCGCTGTTCGTCGTCAGCGCCCGCGAGCTGGGCGAGGGCACGTTCGCGTTCGAAGACCTGGCCGGGCTCGACATGACCACGGCGACCGGCCGCTGGATCTGGCTCGGGTTCTTCATCGCGTTCGCGGTGAAGGCGCCGCTGTTCCCGTTCCACACCTGGCTACCGGACGCGGGCGGCCAGGCGCCGATCGGCGCGGCCGTGCTGCTGGTCGGCGTCCTCGACAAGGTCGGGACGTTCGGCTTCCTGCGGTACAACCTGCCGCTGTTCCCGGAGGCGTCCCGGTTCTTCGCGCCGCTGGTGATCGTGCTCGGCATCATCGGCATCCTGTACGCCGCGCTGGCGGCGATCGGTCAGCACGACATGAAGCGGCTGGTCGCGTACACCTCGGTGGCCCACTTCGGGTTCATCGCGGTCGGCGTCTTCGCGTTCACCACCCAGGGTGGGTCGGGCGCCGTGCTCTACATGGTCAACCACGGCATCGCGACCGGCGCGCTGTTCCTCGTCGTGGGCTTCCTGATCGCCCGCCGCGGCTCGGCCCTGATCGCCGACTACGGCGGCGCCGGGAAGCTCGTCCCGTGGATCTACGGGGCGTTCTTCATCACCGGCATGGCGTCGCTGGCGTTGCCGATGACGAACTCGTTCGTCAGTGAGTTCCTGGTGCTGCTCGGGGTGTTCTCGCGTAACCCGGTGGCGGGTGTCGTCGCGACGCTCGGCATCGTCGTCGCCGCGCTGTACGTGCTGTGGATGATCCAGCGGACGATGCACGGGCCGGTGAACCCCACGATGGTGTCTGAGTCGCCCGAGTCCGGGGACCGGCCCAAGTGGCGTGACCTGACCCGCCGCGAAGCCTGGGTGATCGCGCCGCTGCTGGTGCTGATCATCGGCCTGGGCGTCTACCCGAAGCCGCTGCTCGACGTGATCAACCCCGCGGTGAAGCACACGCTCACCGACGTGGGCAAGAGCGATCCGCAACCCACTGATGTGGCCGGAGGAGACCGATGAACGACCTTCTGGCGGCCGACATCGAGGCCCCGAAGCTCGATTACGGGGCGCTCTCGCCGATGCTGATCCTGCTCGGCGCGGCGTGTGTCGGCATTCTGGTGGAGGCGTTCGTCCCCCGCCGGGCGCGGCATCTCGTCCAGGTGGTGCTGTCGCTCGGCGCGCTGGCAGCCGCGTTCGTCGCGGTGGTCGTCCAGGCGAAGACCGAGGTGATCACCGCCGCCGGTGCGGTGGCGATCGACGGCCCCGCGCTGTTCCTGTCCGGCAGCATCATCGTGCTCGGCGCGGTGAGCGTCCTGCTGATGGCCGAGCGGTCGCTGGACGTCGGCGGCTCGTTCGTCGCGCAGGCGGCGATCGTCGCGGGTTCGCCGTCCGACCGTCGGCTCGCCAGCGAGCCCACGTCGCACACCGAGGCGTTCCCGCTCGCGCTGTTCGCGCTCGGCGGCATGCTGCTGTTCGTCTCGGCGAACGACCTGCTGATCATGTTCGTCGGGCTCGAGGTGCTCTCGCTGCCGCTGTACCTGCTGTGCGCGCTGGCCCGGCGCCGGCGGCTGATCAGCCAGGAAGCCGCGGTCAAGTACTTCCTGCTCGGCGCGTTCGCCTCGGCGTTCTTCCTGTACGGCGTCGCGCTGATCTACGGCTACGCGGGCGCGGTCGACCTGCGGGCCATCCGCGACTCGGTGAACAGCTCGCCCGCCGACGACGTGCTGCTGTTCCTCGGCTTCGCGATGCTGCTGATCGGTCTGCTGTTCAAGGCGGGCGTCGTCCCGTTCCACTCCTGGACGCCCGACGTCTACCAGGGCGCACCGACGCCGGTGACCGCGCTGATGGCCGCCTGCACGAAGGTCGCCGCGTTCGGCGCGATCCTGCGGGTGTTCTACGTGGCGTTCCAGTCCACCAAGTGGGACTGGCGGCCGGTGCTGATCGGGATCGCGATGCTGACGATGGTCGTCGGTGCGGTCCTCGCGGTCACCCAGACCGACATCAAGCGTCTGCTGGCGTACTCGTCGGTCGCCAACGCCGGTTTCATCCTCACCGGCGTCGTCGCGCTGACCGAGAAGGGCGTGTCCTCGACGCTGTTCTACCTGGCCGCGTACGGCTTCACGACGATCGGCGCGTTCGCGGTCGTCATGCTGGTGCGCGACGCCGACGGCGAGGCAACTCACCTCTCCCGGTGGGCCGGGCTGGGGCGACGGTCACCGCTCTACGCCGGTGTGATGACGCTGTTCCTGCTGGCGTTCGCCGGTCTGCCGCTGACCAGCGGATTCATCTCGAAGTTCGCGGTGTTCGCGGCGGCGATCGACGGCAACGCGACTTCGCTGGTGATCGTCGGCGTCATCGCGAGCATGGTCCTCGCATTTCCGTATCTTCGAGTCATTGTGCTCATGTACCTTTCTGACCCTGCTGAGGACGGTCCGACGGTTTCGGTTCCGGGTGGTTTCACCGCAGCTGCCCTGACTATCGGGGTCCTGGCCACACTGGCTTTGGGCGTGGTGCCGACTCAACTGCTCGACCTCGCAGGGCAGGCGGCACAATTTGTTCGATGAACACGCGCACAGCAGGGATGGACGTGGCACCCACCGGGACAGGTCTGCTCGGCATCGAGGCCATCGAGCCTGAGTTTGCCGCTTCCGTCCGTGCCGGCCTGGGGCAGGTGGAGGACGCGCTCCGCACCGCGGTGTCGGACGCCGACCCGTTGGTCGGCAGCGCCGCCCGCCACTTGGTCGAGGCGGGCGGCAAGCGGTTCAGGCCGCTGCTGGCGCTGTCGGCGGCGCACTTCGGTAACCCCGAGGCGCCCGCCGTCGTGCAGGCGGCGGTCGTTGCCGAGCTGACCCATTTGGCGACGCTCTACCACGACGACGTCATGGACGAGGCCCCCGTGCGGCGGGGCGCGCCGAGTGCGAACGCGCGGTGGACCAACACCATCGCGATCCTCACCGGCGACTACCTGTTCGCGCGGGCGTCCGACCTGGTCGCCGATCTGGGGCCGGAGGCGGTGCGGCTGCAGGCCCGGACGTTCGCCCGGTTGGTGACCGGGCAGATCCGGGAGACGGCCGGTCCGCTCGGCGACACCGACGCGGTGGAGTTCCACCTGCACGTGCTCGCGGAGAAGACCGGGTCGCTGATCGCCACGTCGGCCCGGTTCGGTGCGATGTTCGCCGGCTGCGGCCCGGCGATCACCGAGACGCTGACCGCGTACGGCGAGGAGATCGGGGTGGCGTTCCAGCTCTCCGACGACCTGCTCGACATCGCGTCCACGTCGGCGGAGTCGGGCAAGACGCCCGGCACCGACCTGCGGGAGGGTGTGCCGACGCTGGCCGTGCTGCACGCGCTGGCCGGCGACGACCCGGCCGAGGCGCGGATGCGGGAGCTGATCTCGCGGCCGATCTCCGACGACGACGAGGTGGCCGAGGCGCTGGGGCTGCTGCGGGAGAGCCCCGCGATGGCCACCGCGCGCGAGACGCTGGCCGCGTACGCGCAGCGGGCCCGTGACTCGCTGGCCACGCTGCCCGACGTGCCCGCCAGGCGCGCGCTGGAGTCCCTCACGTACTACGTGGTGGACCGCACGGGCTGACGCGATCCCGGGCCCCTGAGCGCGGCTCAGAGGCCGATATCGCGTCAGTTGAAGGGGCGCAGCGGGAGGCCGCGGACGACGAAGCGGTACTCGCGCCCGTCACGGAGCTCGGGGGCGTGCCACCGCACTACGTAGCGGTGGTCGGCGGACGCTTCGCCGGCGTAGCGCACCTCCAGGGCGCAGGACGAGTCGTCGACGAGCGTCTGCCAGGCATTTTCGCCGGACGGTGTCCACTCGACGTGGACGATCGGCTGGTTCCAGGTGAGATCGCCCGGCGCGGCGTCGTACCAGCCCTGCTCCCAGTAGGCGTCCTGCTCGGCGGTGACGTCGATGAAGCGGGCGGGTCCGGCGGGGCGGGCTGCCCCCGGTGCGGTGGTGCCGCTGGGGGACGGCCAGTACTGGTGGGCCCGCAGGTCGAACGTCCGCTCCTCGATGATCTCGCTCACCACCGCCCCGGGCCGCACCGAAGAAGCCAGCGACGCCGCGTGCGCCGCCAGGAACGCGTTCGTCTGCGGCCCGTAGAGCGTGTGGCCACCCTCGTAGTGCTGCCGGGCATACTCCTCGGACGTCGTGCAGTATCCGGCGTACTCGTTGGCCACCGAGGACACGATTACGTCGTCGGCGCCCGAAGACGCGGCCACCGCAGACGCGACCCGGCGCCCGGCGTCCACCGTGATTTCGAACGGCGCGCCGACCAGCAGGGCGGAACCGATCCGCAGGACCTGCACCGGGAGGACCCGCGGGAATCGCCGCAGCGGCATCACCACCGGCTGCAACCAGCGGGAGCCGATCACCCACTTCGCCCCGTGCGGGTCGGCAGGCTTGTGCGGCTTCGGTACCCCGGCGCGGAACGGCGGGATGCGGTGGACGACCGGCGTCTCGTTCTCGTACGCGCCGGCGATCAGCGCGGCCCCGAGCGCCGGACGCGCCGGGAGCGTCACCCCTTCGATCGAGCTCGACGCCGACAGGTCGACCTCCCGTAGCCCGGCACCCAGTTCGACGTCTTCGCGCAGCGACGCGCCCAGAGACTCGTGCAGAGCAGCGGCGGCGGCCCCGATCCCACGCCCGACCCGCGCCGCCTCGACGTCACCCGCGCGCCCCGGACGCAGGGCCGGTGCGACGTCCGCGTGCGTCCCCTGGAGCGCTCCGACGATCGGTTCCGGGCCGAGCCGCTCCTGCAGCTCCTCGTAGACGTACGCCCAGAGGTCGGCGTTGTAGACGCTGTTGCGCATCGGGATCCCGGTCCCGTGCACTCCGAACACCACCAGCGCCGCCAGCGAACCACCGCCCAGCGCGTCCACGCGGAGCAGGCTCAGCCGCGGGTCCACCGACGCGTAGGTCCGCTGCGCGGCGATCCGCCGGTCGACCCGATCCTCGTTCCGGACGTGTGCGGCCAGCGACCGGTTCCGGGTCAGCCCCCAGACCTCGGTCGAGCCCAGCGCCAACCGCGCGGGCTGCCGCGACGCCACGGCGCGTTTCACCCCGGCGCTGACCTCCTCGACCAGGAAATTCGTCCAGGCCGGGTCGAAGCCCGGCCGGTTCGACGCGAAGCCGTTGTAGAGGTCGGTGCCGAGGAACTGTCCCGGCGCGCCGTGCGTGTGGGTGGCGCCGATGAACAGCCCGGCCAGCGGGACGTCGGTCTCGGCGCGGATCGCGGACGCGACCAGCCGCTGGACCACCGCGGATCCGCCGAGCAGATCGCACTGGACGATCGCCACCGACGCGGTGCCCGCCCGCAGGTGCAGGATGCGGGCGCGCAACCGCCCGCGGAACCCGATGCCGGTGCGGGCGTTGCGGGAGTAGCCGGCCTTGGGAAGGCCCGGTGGCGGTGTCAGGTCGACCTCGGCAGCACCGGCCAGAAGCCCGGAGACCGGCTCCAACGGCTCTGGTGGTGGGGACGCCACCGTGAACGCGGCACGGGACGTAGCGGCGGTCAGAAACGGCTCCAGCGCCTGTGTCACGGGGCCAGCCTGCCCTACCGACCCGATACCTGAGAGCTAGTTCGGGTTGGCTCTCGACGCCGATTCGATCCAGGGCCCGGATCCCTAGGTTCGGAAGTGTCAAAACCGAGAGAGGACAGGCCGATGAGCGCGCCGACGATCACGCAGCACGTGGAGACCCCGCCCGCCCCGTACGAGCCCCGGCAGCCGCCCGCGACCAACCCGATCCTCGGCGCCTGGGACGAGCTGACCTGGCGCTCGGCCGGCTACCTGATGCTCGGACTGTTCACCGGTGTCCTCGGGCTGGCTACGTTCATCGTCGTGGTCGTGGTCGGCGCGACGTTCTCCGCGCTGATCATCGGCGTCCCGGTGCTGCTGGCCTGCCTCGCGGTCAGCCGCGGATTCGCCGAGATCGAGCGGCGTCGCGCCGGGATCATCCTGGGCACCGCGGTGCCGGTTCCGTATCCGCTGGTCAGCGGCGGGTACCTGCGGCGGATCGGGCAGTGGCTGGCGGCGCCGTCGACCTGGCGCGACCTGGCCCACCACCTGTTCGTGTTCCCGGTGACGCTGTTCAGCGCGATCGTGGCCCTCACGTTCTGGGGCGCCGCGCTGGGCTCGATGAGCTTCTGGGCCTGGTACTGGTCGATGCCGAACGACACGATCTACGTGTTCGGCGACTGGAACGACAACCCGTTCGCCGTGGACAGCTTCGCGTCGGCCATGCCGTGGGTCGGCGTCGGGCTCGTGCTGCTGTGGGTCTCCGGCTGGGTGACCAAGGGCCTCGCCCGGATGAGCGCCGCGTACACCGAGTTCCTGCTCGGCCCGAGCCAGAGCGGCCGCTGATCGGCGCGCGGCAGAGCGTCCGCACAAAGCTGGTAGGGAAAGCCGAAGGACCCCGGCACCACGCCGGGGTCCTTCGTCGTGCGGGGGTCAGCTGCCGATGCGCTGGTCGCCCTTCGGGCGCCAGGTGACGACGACGGCCGGGCGGGCGTACTGGCCGTCGGGCCAGACGCTCTTCGGCGTGTCGAGCGTCGCACCCTCGAGCTCACCCGGGTGCTGCACCGCGATGAACACGCTCTTCTGGTCCGGCGTGATGAACGGGCCGCAGGTCTCGGCGCCCTTCGGCACGGTCAGGAACTGCTTGACGTGACCGGCCTCCGAACCGCTGACCGGCGTCGCGAACAGGCCGTCGTTCGACCCGAGCGCGTTGCCGTCGGTGGAGATCCAGAGGTTGCCCGCCTTGTCGAACGCGACGTTGTCCGGGCAGGAGATCGGGCTGACCTTGGTCTTGTCGTAGCCCGCGAAGTACGTCGAGGCGTCCTTCGGGTCGCCGCAGACGATCGGCAGCGCCCAGGTGAACGACTCGGCGGCCGCGTCGTTGTGCTTCTCGGAGATCGTGAGGATGTGCCCGTGCCTGTTGCTGTTGCGCGGGTTGGCCTCGTCGGCGGGGGCCGCACCGGTCGCGCCGCGGTTCGAGTTGTTCGTCAGCGCGACGTAGACCTTGCCGTCGACCGGGTTGCGCTCGATGTCCTCGGGGCGGTCCATCTTGGTCGCGCCGACCTTGTCGGCGGCCAGCCGGGTGTTGATCAGCACCTGCTCGACGGTGAAGCCCTCTACCAGCGACTCGTTGCCGCGCACCAGCGGAATCCAGGTGCCGGTGCCGTCGAACGCGCCGTCGGCGGGCAGCTTGCCGGTGCCGTCGATCTCGGCGGCCGGGCTGTCGCCGGAGAACTTCCCGACGTAGAGCGTCCCGGAGTCGAGCAGCGTCATGTTGTGCTTGGTGTCGCCGCGCCGGACCTTCTTGTCCGAGACGAACTTGTAGATGTAGTCGAACCGCTCGTCGTCGCCCAGGTAGACGACCGCGTGACCGTCGTTGGAGATCGTCGGGCCGCCACCCTCGTGCTTGAAGCGGCCGAGCGCGGTGCGCTTGCGCGGAATCGAGTTCTTGTCGAACGGGTCGAGCTCGACGATCCAGCCGAAGCGGTTCGCCTCGTGCGGGTGCTTGGAGAGGTCGAAGCGCTCGTCGACGAGGTCCCAGCGGCGGTTGCCGGACGGCACGGCCGCGGTGATGTCGATGCCGTAGCGCTTGAGCGCCGGCTGCTCCGCGGCGGGGGCGCCGTTGCCGCCGACGAAGTACTGGTTGAAGTTCTCCTCGCCGCTCAGCACGGTGCCCCACGGCGTGAGACCGCCCGCGCAGTTGTTCAGCGTGCCGAGGACGACGGTTCCGGTCGGGTCGGCCTTGGTCTTGAGCAGGTCGGAGCCTGCCGCCGGCCCGGTGAGCAGGAACTTGGACGACGCGGTGAGCCGGCGGTTGTAGCGCTTGCCCTTCTTGACCGGGCGGTACTGGCCGGTGTCGCCGACCCGCTCCAGCTCGACCACCGAGAGCCCGTGCGCGGCCATCGCGATCTTCTTGTGCTCGGCCGTGGTGTCGGCGACCGACTTCACGCCCGGGAACATCAGCTCCTCGTTCGTGTACTCGTGGTTGACCACCAGCAGGGCGCGCTCGCCGTGCCGGTCGAGCGGGATCACCGCGACGTAGTCGTTGTTGTAACCGAACTGCTGCGCCTGAGCGGCCGCGGTCTGCTTCTTGACGTCGAACGCCGGCGCGCCGGGCAGGACCGGCTCACCCCAGCGGATGACGACGCTGCTCTTGTACCCGGACGGGATCGTCACCGCGTCGGCGGTGTTCGGGGCGACCGGGGTGAACGTGAGGGCGCCCTTGGGCGTCCGCGGGGCCGCCGGGGTGGCGGCCGCGGCCAGCTCGGTGCCCACGCCGCTCAGGACGCCACCCGCGGCGACCGCACCCGCACCGAGCGCGGACAGACGCAGCAGCCCGCGGCGGGAGAGCCGAGCCGCGACCGCTCCGGCGACGATGTCGCCGAAGTACTCGTTCTCGCTCTCGTTGGGTGCCGGGTGCGCGCACGCGTTGCCGCAGCGGTAGAGGCAGGTCATCGCCGACCGGCCGGGTTTGTGGTCGGCCAGCGGGAGGACCCGACGATGTTCAGGGGCGAGCGTCACAGGAACTCCTGAGGTATCGGCGATACGAGGGAAGCACCGCGAACCTAGGGAAGCTCCGTGAGCAGTCCCTGCTCCTTAGGTGAACAGCAGGTGGACACGCCCTGTTCAGGCCGTGTGGACCACCGAAAACAGCTCGGCGAATCGGTCCGCGGGCAGGCCGGCGCGGGTGGCGTTTGCCCGATTCCACTCCTCGACCCTGGCCCGCATGTCGTCCAGGTCGCCGGGGAGCTGACTGACGTGCTCGCGTAAAGCGTTGAGCTTCTGCTCGAACACGTCGGTGATGTCGACCGCGTAGTCGGCGGTGGGGGTGCCGGTGAACCACATCTCGCGGACGGTCCACGGCTCCAGGCCCTCGTCCCGGAGCAGCGTCGGGTGGGCGAACGGGTTGCGGGCGTCCGGGTAGACCGCGTCGTACGTCGCCTCGCCGATCCGGGCGTGGTCGCCGTGCGCTGCGGCCACGCGTGCCCAGTCGCGGACCGGTGAGGTCGTGACGACCCGGTCGGGGCGGATGCGGCGGATCTGCCGTGCGATGTCCCGGCGCAGGTCGTTCGTGACGTAGAGGGCGCCGTCCGGGTAGCCGAGGAACGTGACGTCGGTGACGCCGAGGACCGCGGCGGCGGCCCGTTGCTCGGCCTCCCGGATGCCCGTCATCTGATCACGGGGCGTGTCGTCGAAGCCGCCCGCGTCGCCGCTGGTGGCGATGGTATAGGCGACCTCGATGCCGGCCTTCGTCCAGGCGGCGACGGTGCCGCCGGAACTGAAGTCGACGTCGTCGGGATGAGCGGTGACGACGAGAACACGCTGGACGTCGTCGAGGGGGCGAGGGGAGGGCGGGAAACTCACGCTCAATCGTAGGCAGGTCGTCCGCCGAACCGCTTTTTAGAGGGGGCCCCTACCCGCGCGGAGGAGCAGCATCGCGAGCTGGGCCCCGTCGGTGCCGAGCGCGGCGCGGAACTTGTCGACGATCTTCTGCTCGCGGGCGAGGACGAGCCGGGTGCCCCCCGCGGCCATCCGGGCGACCCCCACCTGGCGGCTGAGCTCGGCGCGTTCGCGCCAGATCCGGATCAGCTCGGCGTCCGCGGCGTCGATGCGTTCCCGCAACGCGTCGATCTCGGCGTTCGACTGTTCGGTGGTCGGTGCAGTCATGGCGTGCTCTCCGTATCTCGGGTGGGCGCCCGGCTCCGGGGGCACACAAAAACGCCCCGGGGCCGGGCCCCGGGGCGTCGAAGTGGTCTGGGGTTCAGACGACGATGACGGCTGCCGGATGCCCGGAGCCGTAAAAAAATCGTGCCGTCAGTCGAACCACGGGAGAAGTGTGACACGTGTGCCGCCGTTCGGCCAACGGCGCTCACTATGTGGACGCCGATGAGCGCACCGAACTGTCGGCGGGCGGGAGTAGTGTCGCTGGGCGATGAGCACCCTCTTCGACCTCCCCAGCGCAGGCCGCGAACCGGGCCAAGAGCCGGCCTCCGGAGTACCCGCTTCCCGGCGGCCCGTCCGCCTCGCCGTCGACCCTGCCACGCTGCTCGAGGGGCTCAACGACCAGCAGCGCGCCGCGGTCGTCCACGAGGGCACGCCGCTGCTGATCGTGGCCGGTGCCGGGTCGGGCAAGACCCGCGTGCTCACCCACCGGGTGGCGTGGATCCTCGCCCACCGCGGCGCCCAGCCCGGCGAGATCCTCGCGATCACGTTCACGAACAAGGCCGCGGGTGAGATGAAGGAGCGGGTCACCGAACTGGTGGGTCCGCGCGCCCGGTCGATGTGGGTCTCGACGTTCCACTCGGCCTGTATCCGCATCCTGCGCGCCGAGGCGAAGACCGCCGGGCTGAAGTCGCAGTTCTCGATCTACGACGCCGACGACTCCCGGCGGCTGATGACGCTCGTGTGCCGCGAGCTCGACCTCGACCCGAAGCGGTACCCGGCCCGTTCGCTGCTGGCTCAGGTCAGCAACCTCAAGAACGAACTGGTGGACGAGGAGACGTTCGCGTCCAGGGCGTCGGGCACCGCCGAGCGGATGCTGTCGGAGGCCTACACGCTCTACCAGCGGCGCCTGCGTGAGGCCCAAGCGCTCGACTTCGACGACATCATCATGACCACGGTCAACCTGCTCAAGGCGTTCCCGGCGGTGGCCGAGCACTACCGGCGGCGCTTTCGGCACGTGCTGGTCGACGAGTACCAGGACACGAACCACGCGCAGTACGAGCTGATCCGCGAGCTGGTGGGCACCGACGCGGAAGGCGACCCGCCACCCGGGGAGCTGTGCGTCGTCGGTGACGCCGACCAGTCGATCTACGCGTTCCGCGGCGCGAGCATCCGGAACATCCTCGAGTTCGAGCGTGACTATCCGCAGGCCACCACGATCCTGCTGGAGCAGAACTACCGGTCGACGCAGACGATCCTGTCCGCGGCGAACGCCGTGATCGCGCGGAACCCCGATCGGCGGCCGAAGAACCTCTGGTCACAGGCGGGCGACGGGCACCCGCTCACCGCGTACGTGGCCGACAACGAGCACGACGAGGCGGCCTGGGTGGCCGGTGAGGTCGACCGGCTCACCGACTCCGGGGCGCAGCGGCCCGGCGACGTCGCGGTGTTCTACCGGACGAACGCCCAGTCCCGGGTGTTCGAAGAAGTGTTCATCCGGGTCGGGCTGCCGTACAAGGTCGTCGGTGGCGTCCGCTTCTACGAGCGCAAAGAGGTCCGCGACGCGCTCGCGTACCTCCGGGCGATCGCCAACCCGGACGACACGGTGAGCGTCCGGCGCATCCTGAACACGCCCCGGCGAGGCATCGGCGACCGGGCGGAGGCCTGCGTCGAGGCGCTGTCCTCCCGTGAGCGCATCGGGTTCGGTGCGGCGCTGGAGCGAGCCGGAGAGGCGCCGGGCATCGGCAGCCGGGCGGTGAAGGCGATCGGTGAGTTCACCGCGCTGATGTCGGCGCTGCGCACGTTGGCCGAGACCGAGCCGCCGAGCATCGTCCTGGAGGCCGTGCTGACCCGCACCGGCTACCTGGCCGAGCTGGAGGAGAGCAACGACCCGCAGGACGAGGGCCGGGTCGAGAACCTGCAGGAGCTGGTGAGCGTCGCCCGGGAGTTCGAGGAGCGGGCGGCGGCCACCGAGACCGAGGCGGGCCTGATCGAGTTCCTCGAGCAGGTCGCGCTGGTGGCCGACGCCGACAGCATCCCGCCCGCCCCGGACGACGCCGAGGGCGCCGACCAGGCAGCGCAGCAGGGGCAGGTCACGCTGATGACGCTGCACACCGCCAAGGGCCTGGAGTTCCCGGTGGTGTTCCTGACCGGGCTGGAGGACGGGGTGTTCCCTCACCTGCGGTCGTTGGGCGACCCGAAGGAGCTGGAGGAGGAGCGTCGGCTGGCCTACGTCGGCATCACCCGGGCGCGGCAGCGCCTGTACCTGTCGCGGGCGATCACCCGGAGCGCGTGGGGGCAGCCGCAGTACAACCCGCCGTCCCGGTTCCTCGACGAGGTGCCGACCGGGCTGCTGAGCTGGGAGCGGCAGGCGCCGGCGCCGAAGGAGACGCTCTCGAAGTGGAGCGGCACCGGGTCGGCGCAGGAGCGGCTCGCACAGCAGTACGCCTCGTCGGCGAGGCCGGGCGCGCGCGGTGGAGCAGGCAACCGTCCGGCGATCTCGCTGGAGCTCGGCGACCGGGTCACCCACGATGCGCACGGGCTGGGGCGGGTCGTGGAGATGCGCGGTGAGGGCGACCGGGCGCAGGCGTGCGTCGACTTCGGCGACGGCAAGGGCCGCTGGTTTCTCCTCCGCTACGCCCCCCTCGAAAAACTGTGAGGGCGGCTCCAGGTCCGTACCTGAAAGATGCGCGGCAGGCGCATCTTTCAGGCGGCCTGCTCGTTTGCTGAGTAGAGCGGCTTGGGACAACACGCGTCACAGGGATCCTTTTTCACCACGAAGTGGTCCCCCGAAAGGGTGGTGTGGCGCCCGCTGTCCCGATAGGATCGAACACATGTTCGAACGATGGGTTCGCGGTCGGCAGCGGCGAGGGCGGTGCGGGATGAGCGGTATTTGCTCCCAGAACGACATGGTGGTCGTCCCTCGGAAGCCGGGTCGGCATCGGCGGCCGGGGCCCGGTGCGGTGCTGCGTGCCCGCTTCCGGCCGACGGTGGCCACGCCCCGAGCAAAGGCTTCGGTGGAGCGAGTGGTGGGGCCCGGGGCCTACGTCATCGGCCCGTACCGCCCCGGCGCGTCAGAGGCTGGTGTTGACGCCCGTCATCGAGACGTCGTGGTCCTCGAGCCAAGCCAGCGGGTCGCTGGGGACGTCGTCGATGCGGACCTCGAAGTGGCAGTGGGGCCCGGTCGAGGCGCCGGTGCTGCCGACCTTCGCGATCAGGTCGCCGGCTTCGACGTGGTCGCCGACCGAGACGGTCAGCTCTGAGTTGTGCCCGTAGCGGGTCGTGATGCCGTCGCCGTGGTCGATGATCACGATCTGGCCGTAGCCGCCGTACCACCCGGAGCGGATCACGGTGCCCGCGCTGGCGGCCTTCACCGGCGAGCCGTAGCCGGAGGCGATGTCGATGCCGTAGTGGAACGTGCCCCAGCGTGCGGCGAAGAGCGAACTCAGCGGCCCGCCCGCGGGTCGAACCCAGACCGGGAGCTGTTCGGGGTCGGAGACGCCGCTGCGCTTCTGCGATCGGGAGGCACGAGGGTCACCGCTGCGGGTCTCTGCCTGCGTGGTGTTGCCCGCATCAGCGGATTGGCCGGAGAGCTTGTCGGCGTCGACGTGCTGGCCGAGAGCCGCGGATGCGGAGACCGTGTCCGTCGACGGCAATGCCGAACCGACCGCCAACGCGGCGACACTGACGCCGACAACGGCAGTGGTGACCGCCATCGCGTATCCGGCGCGTGGTGCTGTCGGCGCGCGATGGCGTCCGACGTGTCGGACATTCCCGCTCTCTTGCACTAACTGCCTTTCGACGGCCTACCTGCTCCCTTCCTCAATCACGTGTGACACCCGAGAAGTGTTCACTTCGGCGCCGGGTGGCGCCGACGGATCGAGGCCCGGAGGTTGGTCGTTGTCGGCATGCCGACCCGACACAGGGCGTTACGGTAGCCAGCCCCCGGCGGCAGACACAAGAATGGCATACGAACCCGTGGCTTTCCGCCCCTGGAATCCCTTTTATTCGCTCCGAAATCGCTGCTATCAGTAGCCGGGGTAGCACCATTCGTTATCAAGCGTTTCCCTGAAGCGCTTTTGTTAACCGCCACAGAGTGGTGAATAGTCCGCGATAAGGGACGTACCCGCGAGCCTTAAACCCGCCTAAAGAAGGTGTGGGTCACGCTTACGGGAGGAGGGTGGGTGTTCCTCCGTACGGTGGATCTGCGGACGACGTCCGGATTATCGTTACGGTGGGTTACCACCGCCGGGTCTCGAACCGTTCGTACGGAGGGGTCGGGCGCACCCCTCGAACGCCCGACCCCGACCGCCCGTCCGACCGATGTCAGTGGGCGGTCGTGGGGAACAACGCGTGGCCCGCCGTGGGGTAACGGGGGCTGGTGTGTCGAACGAGGCTCACGCGCAAAAAGATGCGCGTCCGGTTACGGCGGGCCGCGTCGAGGCCCCGGTGTCGCCCGCCACGCCCGGGCCCCTGCCCGCGGCCGGCCGCGCGGCGGTCGACGTCACACCGGCCTACGGAACCCCCGCTGCAACGCGTGTGACCTGGTGGCTTCCCGGTACCGGCCGGACACGAGATGTTCTTATCGTCGTGCTTGTGAGGTAACACACCGACGCGGAGACGCACAGGGCGTGTCGCCACCGATAGCCTGCCGCAAGAGGGTGTCGGATACCCGTCATCTCCGGACGTCGTGTCACTTGCCGGTCCATCCGGCTCGGCGTGCAGGGTCAACCGCGGCTCGCGCTGCGGACGGCCCGACGCACCGGGCCCCGGCCCGGCTGCATCGGCCGCAGCGGCATCTCCTGCCGCCGGCACCGCGACGACGGGTCTGCCTCCGACATCCGTGCGACGAGGCAGCGACGACGGGTCGAGCGGCGGCTCCGACCCGCGTCGAAACGAGCGAGGACGGACGCGGCAGTGGATCTGTTCGAATATCAGGCGAGGGACATCTTCGCCAAGCACGGGGTTCCGGTCCTGGCGGGCTCGGTAGCCGACACTCCCGCGGAGGCTCGTGCCATCGCGGAGAAGGTCGGCCGCCAGGTGGTCGTCAAGGCGCAGGTCAAGGTCGGCGGCCGCGGTAAGGCCGGTGGCGTCAAGCTCGCCGAGAACCCGGACGAGGCGGAGGCGCGAGCCACCGACATCCTCGGGATGGACATCAAGGGCCACATCGCCCACCGCGTGCTGGTCGCCGAGGCGAGCGACATCGAGGAGGAGTACTACTTCTCCTTCCTGCTCGACCGCGCCAACCGCACGTTCCTCGCGATGGCCAGCCGTGAGGGTGGCGTCGAGATCGAGCAGGTCGCGGTCGAGAACCCGGACGCGCTCGCGAAGATCTCGGTCAGCGCCGTGGACGGCGTCGACGCCGCGAAGGCTCGCGAGATCCTGGTCGCCGGCAAGTTCCCCGAGGAAGTGCTCGACGAGGCCAGCGCGGCTGTCGTAGCGCTGTGGGACGTCTTCATCAAGGAGGACGCCACGCTCGTCGAGGTGAACCCGCTGGTCAAGGCCCCTGGTGGTCGGATCATCGCGCTCGACGGCAAGGTCACGTTCGACAGCAACGCCGACTTCCGGCAGCCGAGCCACGACGAGCTCGAGGACGTCTCCGCGGTCGACCCGCTGGAGCAGGCCGCGAAGGCCAAGGGCCTCAACTACGTCAAGCTCGACGGCGAGGTCGGCATCATCGGTAACGGTGCCGGGCTGGTCATGTCGACGCTCGACGTCGTCGCGTACGCGGGTGAGGAGTTCGGTGGCAAGAAGCCGGCCAACTTCCTCGACATCGGCGGCGGCGCATCCGCCGAGGTGATGGCGAACGGCCTGGAGATCATCCTCTCCGACCCGTCGGTCAAGAGCGTGTTCGTCAACGTCTTCGGCGGCATCACCGCGTGCGACGCGGTCGCCAACGGCATCGTGCAGGCGCTCAAGCTGCTCGCCGAGCGCGGCGACGAGGTCAACAAGCCGCTGGTCGTGCGGTTGGACGGCAACAACGCCGAGCTGGGTCGGCAGATCCTCACCGAGGCGAACCACCCGCTGGTCGAGCAGGTGGACACGATGGATGGCGCCGCCCGTCGCGCCGCTGAGCTGGCTGCGAAGTAAGGGACCGCGAGATGTCGATCTTCCTGACCGAGAAGAGCAAGGTCATCGTCCAGGGCATGACCGGGTCGGAGGGGCGCAAGCACACCCAGCGCATGCTCCGCTCGGGCACCCAGATCGTGGGCGGCGTCAACCCGAAGAAGGCCGGCACGTCGGTCGACTTCGAAGACGGTGTGTCGGTGCCGGTGTTCGGCAGCGTCGCGGAGGCGATCAAGGAGACCGGCGCCGACGTCAGCGTCATCTTCGTGCCGCCGGCGGGTGCGAAGGCCGCGATCATCGAGGCCGTCGACGCGAACATCGGCCTGGCCGTCGTCATCACCGAGGGCATCCCGGTGCACGACACGACCTGGGCCTGGGACTACGCGCAGAAGAAGCGCGCCGAGGGCGGCCAGACGCGGATCATCGGCCCGAACTGCCCGGGTCTGATCTCTCCCGGGGCGTCCAACGCGGGCATCATCCCGGCCGACATCACGAAGTCCGGCAAGATCGGGCTGGTCAGCAAGTCCGGCACGCTGACCTACCAGATGATGTACGAGCTGCGGGACATCGGTTTCTCGACCGCGGTCGGCATCGGTGGTGACCCGGTCATCGGCACCACGCACATCGACTGCCTCGAGGCGTTCGAGCAGGACCCCGAGACCACGGCGATCGTCATGATCGGCGAGATCGGTGGCGACGCGGAGGAGCGGGCAGCGGCCTACATCTCCGAGCACGTCACGAAGCCGGTCGTCGCGTACGTCGCGGGCTTCACCGCCCCCGAGGGCAAGACGATGGGCCACGCCGGCGCGATCATCTCCGGCTCGGCCGGTACCGCGCAGGCGAAGAAGGAGGCCCTGGAGGCCGTCGGCGTCAAGGTCGGCAAGACGCCGTCCGAGACCGCCCGTCTGATGCGCGAGATCGTCACCGCCTGAGCACTTGCGTTACCGCCGGGCCCCGCTTCGCGCGGGGCCCGGTGTCGTTTCCGCCCACATGTGCCCTGCCGGCCCTTCCTGTCCCATGCGGACGCCCGGCAGCAGCGAGCCGTCCCGATTCGGGGGCTCTGGCGCAGGCTGAGAGGCCGGTTTCGCGCGGGCGGGCACCGCGCGGCGCGTAACGACACGCCGGGGGCGCGAATCGTCCCGCGTGGTATTCGCCTGTCACAGTAAGACCGTGTCCCCCGGCGCTCCCTCCTCCTCCGGCCGGGTAGCGCTGCCCGCGGCCGCGATCACCACCGCCGGGTGGGCTGCGCTGGTCGTCCTTGGTCCGATGGCGGGGATCGCGCTCACGGTCTGGGTCGCCGAGAACCGCTCGGGCGCGCCGGGCGGTGACGCGCTGCGGCTCGCCGCCGACGGGTGGCTGCTCGCGCACGGCGTCCGGCTGCAGACGACGACCGGGCCGATCGGGCTGGTTCCGCTGGTGCTCAGTGCGCTGGTGGTGCGTCAGCTCTACCGTGCCGGCCGGAACAGCGCGCTCGCGACCGGAGCGGCGTCCTGGCTCGCGGTGGTGCGGGTCGCGATCGCGGTGGGCATCGCGTACGGCTTCCTCGGCACGGTCGCGGCGCTCTTCGGGGCCACGTCCGCGGTGCGGGCCGACCCCGCGTCGGCCGGGATCGTGACCGGCCTCGTCGCCGCGCTCGGGGCGGGCTGGGGTGCCGCCCGTACTGCCGGACTCGGCGCGGTGGTGGCGTTCCGGCTCCCGGACGTCGTCCGCCGAGGCCTCACCGCAGGGGCGGTGGCCGCCGCGGCCGTGCTCACCGCCGGGGTGATCGCCGCCGGCGCGCAGATCGTCGTGACCCAGAAGGAGTTCCGGGAGCTCTTCGCCTCGCTGGGTGCGGGCGTCGTCGGTGGGACCGCGATCGTCGCGCTGTGCGTCCTGTACGCGCCGACCGCCGCCGTGTGGGCCACCGCGTACCTAATCGGCCCGGGGTTCGCGGTGGGGACCGGGACGGCGGTGGACGCCAGCACCGTGCAGCTCGCGCCGCTGCCCTCGTTTCCGCTGCTCGCCGCGGTGCCGACTGGTCCGGCGTCGGCGATGATGAGTCTGGCGCTGGCTGCTCCGCTGATCGCGGGGCTGCTCGCGGGTGCGGTGACCGCGCGTCCGGGCGGTGGTGAGCCGGACGCCCAACCCGAGCTGCCGCGCTGGCGGATCGCGCTCGGCGGCGCGCTGATCGCCGGGCCGGTGGCAGGCGTGCTGGTCGGGTTCGCGGCGGCCGCGGCGCGTGGGCCGCTGGGCAGCGGACGCCTGGCCCTGCTCGGCCCGTCGCCGTGGCACGTCGGGATCGTGCTGGCGGTCGAGGTCGCGGTCGCCGCACTGGTCGGCGCCACCGTGGCACGGACGATGGCGTCCTGGGCCGCCTGGTCGGCCGGCCGTCGCTGGACGCCGGAGGGTGAGCCCACGCGGTCCTGGACCGACCGTCTGCCGCCGGGACTCCGCCGTCTCGGCAACGCCCTGCTGGCCGGTCCGGCTCCGGCACCGCGTCCGGAGCGGGTGGCTGCGCCGCGGACGCCACCCGACGCCGAACCCGGCGCAGCGGCCACCGAGCCACCCCGCCGAGCCAACGAGCGCTAGCCGGTCCCCGCGCGCGGCCGCCCACGCCCGCGTCCGGCGGCCAGGCTCACGTCGGGGCAGGCCCGCGCCCGCGGGCCAGGCCGCGCGCGCGGCCCGGGCCCGCGCGGGGCTGCGGCGCTGCCGGGTGCCGGGCCCGAGGGCCGGACGGGTTAGGCTCGTGACGTCGCCGGAGACAGGCCAGGAGGCCAGAGGTTAGGAGCGTCGTGACCGCCCGAGTCGTGGTCCTCGTATCGGGGTCCGGAACCACGCTGCAGGCGTTGTTGGACGCCGCTTCCGACCCGGCATACGGAGCCTCGATCGTCGCGGTCGGCGCCGATCGGCACGGCATCGAGGGGCTGACCCGCGCGGAGAAGGTCGACGTGCCGACGTTCGTCTGCCAGGTCACCGACTACCCGGCCCGCACCGAGTGGGACGCCGCGCTCACCGAGGCCGTCGCCGCCCACGAACCGCACCTGGTGGTCTCCGCCGGGTTCATGAAGCTCGTCGGCCCGGAGTTCCTCGATCGCTTCGGCGGCCGCATGGTCAACAGCCACCCGGCGCTGCTGCCGTCGTTCCCGGGCATGCACGGTCCGCGCGACGCGCTCGAGTACGGCGTCAAGGTCACCGGCTGCACGTTGTTCTTCGTCGACGGCGGTGTGGACACCGGCCCGATCATCGACCAGCGCGTGGTCCCGGTACTGGCCACCGACGACGTGAACCAACTGCACGAGCGCATCAAGGTCGCCGAGCGCGAGATGCTCGTCGACTCGATCGGCCGGCTGGCTCGTGAGGGCTGGACCGTCACTGGAAGGAAGGTCTCGATCCCATGACGCAGGCGCAGCCCGACCGGAAGCCCATCCGGCGCGCGTTGATCAGCGTGTATGACAAGACGGGGATCGAGGAGCTGGCCGTCGGGCTGGCCGAGCTCGGCGTCGAGATCGTGTCCACCGGCTCCACCGCCGCGCGTATCGCTGCCGCCGGTGTGAAGGTCACCCAGGTCTCCGAGGTCACCGGTTTCCCGGAGACGCTGGACGGCCGGGTCAAGACCCTGCACCCGCACGTCCACGCCGGCCTGCTGGCCGACCTGCGCAACCCGGCACACGTTCAGCAGCTCGCCGAACTCGACATCGCCCCGTTCGAGCTGGTGATCTCGAACCTCTACCCGTTCCGGGAGACCGTCGCGTCCGGGGCCGGCCACGACGAGGTCGTCGAGCAGATCGACATCGGCGGCCCGTCGATGGTGCGCGCCGCCGCGAAGAACCACGCCAACGTCGCGATCGTCGTCGAGCCGGCCGCGTACCCGCTGGTGCTGGAGGCGGCGAAGGCAGGTGGCTTCGACCTGACGACCCGCCGTCAGCTCGCCGCGCGCGCGTTCGCCCACACCGCCGCGTACGACGTCGCGGTCGCCGGCTGGACCGCGCGCGAGCTGGTCGAGGAGACCGGTGACTACCGCTGGCCCGCGTTCGCGGGTATCGCGCTGGAGCGGGCCGAGGTGCTGCGGTACGGCGAGAACCCGCACCAGGCCGCCGCGCTCTACGTCGACCACGACGCGGTGCCCGGCATCGCGCAGGCCGAGCAGCTGCACGGCAAGCCCATGTCCTACAACAACTACGTGGACGCGGATGCGGCGTACCGAGCCGCGTACGACTTCGCCGAGCCGACCGTCGCGATCATCAAGCACGCCAACCCGTGCGGGATCGCGTCGGCTGACGACATCGCCGAGGCGCACCGCAAGGCCCACGCGTGCGACCCGGTGAGCGCGTTCGGCGGCGTCATCGCGGTCAACCGGCCGGTCACCGTGACGATGGCCGAACAGGTCGCGGAGATCTTCACCGAGGTCGTGGTCGCGCCCTCGTACGAGGACGGTGCGGTCGAGATCCTGTCGAAGAAGCCGTCGATCCGGCTACTGACCTCTCCCGAGCGGGCCCGCGGTGGGATCGAGTTCCGGCAGGTGTCCGGCGGCGGGCTGGTGCAGACCGTCGACGCGGTCGACGCCCCGGGTGACGACGTGTCGGGCTGGAAGCTCGTCACCGGCGAGCCGGCGGACGCGGCGACCCTGGCCGACCTGCAGTTCGCTTGGCGGGCCGTCCGCGCGGTGAAGAGCAACGCGATCCTGCTGGCGTCCGATCGGGCCACGGTCGGCGTCGGGATGGGCCAGGTGAACCGGGTCGACTCGGCGCGGCTCGCGGTGTCGCGGGCCGGGGACCGTGCCGCCGGGTCGGTCGCGGCGTCGGACGCGTTCTTCCCGTTCCCGGACGGGCTCGAGGTGCTCACCGAGGCCGGGGTCAAGGCGATCGTCGAGCCCGGCGGCAGCGTCCGGGACGATCAGGTGATCGCCGCCGCCCAGGCAGCAGGCGTCGCCCTCTACTTCACCGGCACCCGCCACTTCTACCACTAGTGGGCGGCCCGCCCAGAACGACGCTGGCAGGCGAGCGCGAGGCCTTGAGTCACAGCTAGGACGCGGCGGCCTCGCGCTCGACTGCCAGCGCCGCCCTGGGCGGGCTCCACGTTCAGACAAACTATGGCGGGCGTCATAGCTGCACTTCGTGCAGCTGACACATCGGACGTGCGCCGTCAGCAATAGTGGACGGATGGGGTTCTTCACATCGGTCGCCGATGTCACCGATCGGCTCGCGGCAGTGGGCTACCTCGCGTCCAAAGCCGTCGCGACGACCGTTTTCCTCGCCGACCGGCTGGAGAAGCCGCTCCTCGTCGAAGGACCGGCGGGCGTGGGTAAGACCGAGCTGTCCAAGGCCGTCGCGGCGGCCACCGGCGCGCGGCTGGTCCGGCTGCAGTGCTACGAGGGCGTGGACGAGTCGCGCGCGCTCTACGAGTGGAACCACGCCAAGCAGCTGCTCCGCATCACCGCGGGCCAGGACGAGAGCTGGGAAGAGACCAAGGCGGACGTCTTCAGCGAGGAGTTCCTGCTCCCGCGTCCCCTGCTGACCGCGATCCAGGGTGACGAGCCGACCGTCCTGCTGATCGACGAGACCGACAAGGCCGACGTCGAGATCGAGGGCCTGCTGCTGGAGGTCCTCGGCGACTTCCAGATCACGGTGCCCGAGCTCGGCACGATCACCGCGTCCCGCTCGCCGTTCGTCGTCCTGACCTCGAACGCGACCAGGGAGCTGTCCGAGGCGCTGCGGCGTCGCTGCCTGTTCCTGCACATCGACTTCCCGGACGCCGAGCTGGAGGAGCGGATCGTCCGGCTCCGCGTCCCCGACCTGGACGAGGGCCTCGCGACCAGCGTCGTCCGGGTGGTCACGGCGCTGCGCTCGATGGAACTCCGCAAGGCGCCCTCGGTCGCCGAGACCATCGACTGGGCCCGGACGCTGCTCGCGCTCGGCGCGGACACGCTCGACGAGCAGGTCGTCCAGCAGAGCCTCGGCGTCCTGCTGAAGCACCAGGCGGACGTCGCGCACGCCACCAAGCGCCTGCGCCTGGACACGGTGCTGCGGTGAAGGGGCTCCGGTGACCGTCCCCGGTCGGCTGGTGGAGTTCGTGCAAGCCCTCCGGGAGCACGGACTGCAGATCGGTCCCGGCGAGACGATCGACGCCGCCGGTGCGGTCTCCGTACTGGGGTTCGAGGACCGCGAGCAGCTGCGCCACGGCCTCGCGGCGACGCTGCTGCGCCGGTCCGGACACGAATCGGTGTTCGACGCGATCTTCGACCTGTACTTCCCACTCGCCACCGGCGCGCCGCAGGTGACCAGGGACGAGGCGCCGGACCTGGTAGAGCTCCGGGCGCAGCTCGCGGACGCGCTGGCCGGCGGCGACGACGCGCTCGTCGCCCAGCTGGCGGCGGCCACGGTCGCGCTGCTGGGCGCGTACGGGCAGGTGGGCGAGGGCAGCGCGCCTGGCTCCGGCGGCTGGTCGGCGCACCAGGCGCTGGAGCGGCTCCGCCCGCAGACGCTGATCGCCGCGGTGGCCGAGCGGATGGCGTCCGGGGAGTTCACCGACCGGCTCGCGCGCGATGAGGCCCGCCGCCGGGTCGCGGAGTTCGAGAACAGGGTCGCCGCCGAGGCCCGCCGCCGGGTCGCGGAGATGCGCGGCCGCGACCGGATCGCCCGGTACTCGATCCCGAAGGCCGCCGACCAGCGCGACTTCATCACCGCGAATCGTGAGCAGCTGGCCGCGCTGCGCCGCACGGTCAAGCCGCTGTCACGCCGGTTGGCGACCCGGCTCGCCGCTCGGCGTCGGCACGCCCGCCGGGGCGCCCTCGACCTCCGCCGCACGTTCCGCCGCTCGCTCTCCACCGGCGGCGTCGCGATGCGCCCGGCGTTCCGCAAGCCGCGACCGGGCCGACCGGAGATCGTGCTGCTCTGCGACGTGTCCGGGTCGGTCGCGAGCTTCGCGCAGTTCACGCTGATGCTGGTGGAAGCGCTGCACGACCAGTTCAGCCGCGTCCGCGCGTTCGCGTTCGTCGACGCCACGGCCGAAGTGACCGAACTGGTCGCCGACAACGACGCCGACCCGGCGCGGTTGGTCGAGCGCATCCTGTCCGAGGCCGGCGTCGTGCGCTGGGACGGGCACAGCAACTACGGCCGGGCGCTGAAGGACTTCGTCACCGACTCGCTGGACGCCGTCGGCCCGCGGACGTCGGTCCTGGTACTCGGCGACGCCCGGACGAACGGCGGCGATCCGAACCTGCCCGCGCTGCGGCAGATCGTCGAGCGCGCCCGGCGGACGTACTGGCTGAATCCCGAGCCGCGCGGGTCGTGGGGGAGCGGCGACTCGGCGACCGAGGCCTACCGGTCGCTGGTCGATATGTACGAGTGCCGTAACGCCGACCAGCTCACGCACGTCATCGGGCGCCTCCTCCCGGTGTGAGCGGTCCGCCCAGAACGCCGCTGACAGACGAGCGCGAGGCCTTGAGACCGCAGCAAGGTCGAGGCGGCCTCGCGCTCGACTGCCAGCGACGCCCTGGACGGGCTCCAGGTCGGAGCAAAAGCTGTTGATCGGGTTAGATGGAGCCGTGACGGCAAACCTCCTCGACGGTAAGGCGACCGCGGCCCTGGTACGGGCCGAACTCCGCGACCGGGTGGCCGCGCTGCGCAAGCGAGGCGTGGCGCCGGGCCTGGGCACGGTGCTGGTGGGCGACGACCCGGGTTCCCGGGCGTACGTCGCCGGGAAGCACCGGGACTGCGCCGAGGTCGGGATCGAGAGCATCCGCGTCGATCTGCCCGCCGACGCCACCCAGCAGGACGTCGAAGGCGCGGTGGCGCGGCTCAACGCCGACCCGGCCTGCACCGGGTACATCGTCCAGCTGCCGCTGCCCAAGGGCCTGGACGCCAACCGCGTGCTCGAGCTGATGGACCCGGACAAGGACGCGGACGGCCTGCACCCGACGAACCTGGGCCGGCTGGTGCTGGGCGTGCCCGCGCCGCTGCCGTGCACCCCGCGCGGGATCGTGGAGCTGCTTCGCCGCTACGGCGTCAAGCTCGACGGCGCCGAGGTCGTCGTTGTCGGACGTGGTCTGACCGTCGGGCGTCCGCTGGGGCTGCTGCTGACGCGACGGACCGAGAACTCCACCGTGACGTTGTGCCACACCGGAACGCGTGACCTGGCCGAGCACACCCGGGCGGCGGACATCGTCGTGGTCGCCACCGGCCACGCCCACATGCTGACGCCGGACATGGTGAAGCCGGGCGCCGCGGTGCTCGATGTCGGCATCACGCGGACCGAGGCCGGGCTGGCCGGCGACGTCGATCCGGCCGTCCGGGAGGTCGCCGGTTTCATCGCCCCGATGCCGGGTGGCGTCGGCCCGATGACGCGGGCGATGTTGCTCGCGAACGTCGTCGAAACCGCAGAGCGATTCGAAGACTGAACTCGGTCAAAAGGCCCGCCCGGTCAACCGGGCGGGCTTTTTCTTTCTCCGACAAAATTGCTCACGTGTAGTTGCATTACCCTGCGTGATATTGCGAGCACAAGCCGCAGTTATCTGTGAATTTCCCGGGAAAATCGTGGCGAGCGTTACGGAGTCCCGGATTTTTCTGCGTGTCAGCTTTCTGACACTCTTGGCAGTGGCCGTTCCGTCGCAAGGTTGACAACACTCGCGCAGCCTATGAGGGAGACTCTTCCTGAGAAGTTTTACAGAATGCTCATAGGCGGACATAAGCGTCTCCCGACAAACCGGACCTAAGCCGCTTTCGGGCGGGTCGTTGCAGGTTCAACGGAATCCAGCCAAGTGACTAAACGGACTTTCGCCCATCTTCCCGAAATTGAAGTACCTGTTGCCCGCCGGTTGACAAAGCGACATGAAGTTTTGACAGCACCTTCACATGAGAGTGCGCATGTTGCCTATGATCGGTCCTTCGGGAGGCCTCTTTGCGCGCTGTGAAGCGGCCGCCGAGTCAAGATCAGCAAGTTGGACATAAAGGTAGATGCGTGCAATGCAGGGAGATTTTCGGATGGACGGCATGGAGGGGACCTGCCGAGTCACGGTGCGTGAATAACGCCGTGGTCGAACATCCGAAGTCCACTGCCCGCCCGGGCTGTCCGGCCGCTAGCCAACGGTCGGCGATCGGGCATGCCGAGCTGACGGAGTCGTCGGCGATCGGCCAGAAGTCGGTTGCTTCACCGCAAGTAACCCACGCGTCGACCCATCAAACCGGAATTTTCGTTGTCCGTGTCAGTCAGGGGTGCCATGCCGCTCCTGTCGGAGGAGGGCTGCAATGACCGCGCCGAATCGGGCTGCGACGAGCGATGACGACTCGTCACAGTCCTCCAACTCGGCTGTAGGCCGGGTGCGCGTCCCCTCGGCGCGCCCGGCTGCCGATTCTGACGGATCGGTAGAGCGTCCTGAGGATCGTGCCGACGACGGCGGTGCCCGACCGCCCGAGGCGGCAGGCCGCGCATCGGTCAGCGGCTCCGCGTCCGTGGGTTCTGCCTCCGTGGGTTCCGCCTCTGTGGGTTCCGCGTCCGTCAGTGGCTCGGCTTCGGTCAGTGGCTCTGCCTCGGTGAGCGGTCCGTCCGGCCGGGCGAGCGTCCCGGCACCGGAGGCGCACGACGGCCGGGGCCGCGCCTCGGTTCCGGTGCCGCCGCCGGTCGACGACCGGGGATCACAGGGTCGTGCCACGGTTCCGCCTCCGGCGGAGCCTGCCGGCCGCGCGCGCATCCCGGTGTCCCGCCCCGAGCAGGACGCCGACCAGGGCTACTTAGCCGGCGGCTACGAGGCGCCGGGTTACGACCGCGCGCCCGGCTACGACCAGCCGGCTGCCTACGGCTCCGCGCGGCCTCCGCAGCCGCCGCCTCCGCCGCAACCGCAGGCCCCACCGCCTCCGCCGCAGCCCCAGTACGAGGCGCACGACGCCCAGCCGCCCTACCGGCAGCCCGCCGCCCGCGGTGGTCACGGGTACGAGGACAGCGGCGAGTACATCCGCCCGATCTTCATCGACGCTCCGCCGATGCCGGCGCCGAGCCACGAAGAGACGACGCTGCTCGACATCGTCCAGGAGCCGTTCGGCCCCGCGCCGCGCATGGTGGCGATCGGACGCGCGACGGTGCCGGTCTTCTCCCGCCCCGACGCGCGCGAGGAGATCCCCGAGACCGGCCTGGACGCCGCTTTCGAACTGGACAAGACGGGCCAGTTCGGCATCGAGCGCATCCACGGCCCGCGGGAGACCTACGACTACGAGGGCTACAGCACGCTGGCCGGCCCGCTGCAGGCCGCGCCGCAGGGCCAGTACAAGGTCCAGCTCCGCCGGCTGTTCCGCCGCAGGCCGTTCCGGACCGCGATCGTCACGCTGCTCGCGCTCACCGTCGAGGTCACGTTCTTCGCGTGGCTGCTGATCGCGGGCGACATCCCGACGGTCAAGGGTCACCAGGCCCTCTACGCGGCCACGATCTTCGTCGTCGTGACGACCGCGCTGGTCGAGTTCTTCCGGCTGATCAACGTCCTGACGCTCTGCATCATGACGCTGAGCGTCCGCGATCCGATCCCGGTCGTACCGCAGCGTGGCCTACGGGTCGCGTTCCTCACCACGATCGTTCCCGGCCGCGAGCCGGTGGACGTGGTTCGCCGCACGCTGTACGCCGCGAAGCACATCCGGCACGACGGTCCGTTCGACGTCTGGCTGCTCGACGAGGGCGACGACGACGAGGTGAAGGCGATGTGCGCCGAGCTCGGCGTCCGCCACTTCACCCGGCGCCACGTGCCGCAGTGGAACACCAAGCACGGGCCGCACAAGGCGCGTACCAAGCACGGCAACTACAACGCCTGGATCATCAGCCACGCGCGCGAGTACGACGTGTTCGTCTCGGTCGACCCCGACCACGCGCCGCTCCCGAACTACTGCGAGCGGATGCTCGGGTACTTCCGTGACCCCAACGTCGGCTTCGTGATCGGGCCCCAGGTCTACGGCAACTACGACAACTTCGTGACCCGGTGGGCCGAGTCGCAGCAGTACCTGTTCCACTCGGTGCTGCAGCGGGCCGGTAACCGGCTCGGCGTCCCCATGCTGGTCGGGACCAACAACGCGGTCCGCATCGACGCGCTGCTGTCGATCCGCGGCCTGCAGGACTCGATCACCGAGGACATGGCGACGAGCATCGTCGCCCACACCACGAAGAACCCGGCGACCGGCAAGAAGTGGCGGTCGGTCTACACGCCGGACGTTCTGGCGGTCGGCGAGGGCCCCGCGTCCTGGACGGACTTCTTCACCCAGCAGCACCGCTGGTCGCGCGGCACCGACGAGGTGCTGATCCGGTCGTTCTGGAAGCGCGGCTGGAAGCTCGGCCCGCGCCGGATGCTGCACTACATGCTCCTGATGTCGTTCTACCCGCTGACCGCGGTCGCCTGGCTGCTCGGTGCGGCCACGTGTGCACTCTCGGTCGTCCTGGGGACAAAGGGCGTTCAGGTTCCGCTGCAGGTCTGGCTGATGCTCTACGTGGACGCCGCGGTGCTCCAGGTCGGGTTGTATCTCTGGAACCGGCGGCACAACGTAAGTCCGCACGAGAGCGCCGGTTCATCCGGCGCGGTGGGCATGTTGATGTCCACGATGTCGGCACCGATCTACGTCTCCTCGTTCGTCGGTGCCCTGCTGGGCCGGAAGAGCGGCTTCGTCGTCACGCCCAAGGGCGACTCGGCGAGTCCGGACCGCTTCCGGACGTTCAGCTTGCACCTGGCCTGGGCCGCGTTCTTCGCGTCGCTGGTCATCGTGTCCGTACCGCTCGGGCATGCCTGGGGTCCGCTCTGGATCTGGCCGTTGCTCAACTGCTTCGTCTGCCTGCTGCCCGTGATCATCTGGCGCTACGAGGTCCCGCTACGCCGCCGTCAGGCGCGTAAGGCCGCAGCCGCCTATCCGCAGTCCGCACGCCGCAACCACCTGGAGACCGCAGCATGAGTCCCCGGAAAAAACCATCGATCGGCCGTCGGTTCGTCACGCTGGTGACGACGCTCGGCGTCCTCGCGATCCTCGCGGTCGTGAACCGGCCGATGGTCGCCTTCGGTCAGGAGCAATACCACCAGTTCCAGATCAACAGAGCGTCGTACAAGTCCGAGTACGGCCACTGGGACATGCTCCCGGTGCCGGCGGAGTTCAAGGTCAACGCGATTCACGCGGCCCTGCTCCCGACCGGCAAGGTGCTCATCATCGCGGGCTCCGGAAACAAGGAGAAGGAGTTCAAGGCCGGCAAGTTCAAGACGCTGATCTGGGACCCGGCCACGAACCACTTCAAGCTGATCACGACGCCGACCGACATCTTCTGCGCCGGCCACAGCTTCCTGTCCAACGGCAACCTGCTGGTCGCCGGCGGCACCAAGAAGTACGAGGTGCTCGAGGACAAGATCAAGAAGGCCGCGGGTGTCCTGAAGATCAAGCAGGAGAACCCGGAGGGTGGCGTCACCGAGTTCGACAAGGGCACGGTCGTGACCTCCGCGACCGGCGTGAAGTTCAAGCTCACGGCCGACGTCAGGGTTCCCTCGGCGACGAAGAAGACCGTCAACGGCAAGTTCGACATCACGCCCGGTGAGGCCGAGGTGTGGATCGAGGCGGTCGAGGCCGGCAAGGACTCGGTCATCCCGAAGCCGATGAACTTCACGCTTCCGGGGCTGACCGGCGACGACGTCAAGAACGTGTACGGCGTCACCGAGAAGCTCACGATGGAGAAGCAGGAGTACACCGGCGCGGAGTACACCTACGAGTTCAACCCGTTCACCGAGAAGTACGAGCGGGTCGGCAACCTGAACGTGCCGCGGTGGTACCCGACGCTGATGCCGACCGCCGACGACACGGTGCTGGCGCTCTCGGGCCTCGACCAGTTCGGCCGGGTCGACACCGGCAAGACCGAGGTCTACAACGAGAACACCAAGAAGTGGGAGTACAAGCCCAAGCTCAACCGGTACTTCCCGACGTACCCGGCGCTCTTCCTGATGCAGAACGAGAAGCTGTTCTACTCGGGTTCGAACGCGGGCTACGGCTCGGCGACCGAGGGCCGCACGCCCGGCATCTGGGACCTCAAGACCAACACGTTCCAGGAGGTCTCCGGGCTGCGTCAGCCGGAGCTGAACGAGACCAGCGCGTCGGTGCTGCTGGCGCCGGCGCAGGACCAGAAGGTCATGTTCCTCGGCGGCGGTGGCGTCGGCGAGAGCGAGATCTCGACCGCGCGGACCGACATCATCGACCTGGACGAGTCGGCGACCCCGACCTGGAAGCCCGGCCCGGACCTGCCGAACCCGACCCGGTACCTGAGCACGGTGCTGCTGCCGGACGACACGCTCTACACGTCGCACGGGTCCAGCGGCTACCGGGGCAAGGGCAACAGCGACCTGCTGACCGCGCAGATCTACCACCCGGACACGAACAAGTTCGTGCGGGCGGCCGACCCGACCGTGGGCCGGAACTACCACTCCGAGGCGCTGCTGCTCCCGGATGGCCGGGTCATCACGCTCGGCAGCGACCCGCTGTACGACAAGTCCGACAAGAACCCGGGCACGTTCGAGCAGCGGATCGAGATCTTCTCGCCGTCATACCTCTACCACGGTGAGCGGCCGACGATCTCCGACGGTCCGAAGTCGGTCCAGCGGGGCGCGAGCTACAAGTTCGCGACCCCGGACGCGGCCGACATCAAGACCGCGCGGCTGATGCGGCCGAGCACAGTCACCCACACCACGGACGTCGAGCAGCGCTCGATCGCCCTGGACGTGACCAAGGAGGCCGACGCGATCGGGCTGACGATCCCCAAGGAGCGTGGCCTGGTGCCGTCCGGCTGGTACATGCTCTTCGTCACGAACACCGACGGCACCCCGTCGGTCGCGAAGTGGGTCCAGGTGCAGTAGGGCTCAGCTCACCCGTCACGGCGGGCCACCCGATGGGGTGGCCCGCCGTTTTGTCTATGCGGACGCCATGCGCCGCGCCACCGCTGCTGCACGGTGCCCCGTGCCTCGGGCCGCATGCCGAACGAGCCGGCCGCACCCGGAGGGGTGCGGCCGGCTCGTGAGCTTGCGTACTAGCGTGGAGCCCGGCCGTGCAACCTACTGAGATTCCTTGGCGAGGGAGAGTGCGTACTCGGGCCACCACTGGCCGGCTTCGGGCTCTCCGTCGCGGCAGGCGCCGTCCGAGTCGCCCGGCTGCTTCACCCAGAGGTACGCGTCGACCTTTGCCGTGCCGGTGTCGCTGGTGGGCGGAGTTCCGAGCGCCCGACCGGGCGGGTTGCACCACTTCTGGTCGTCGGTCGTCTCGGTGTACGGCCCGTTGCCGTTCCGGCTGGTGTCGATGATGAAGTGCTCACCCTCGAGCGAGTCCGACAGCTTGTTGCCGTAGTCGACGCTCGCCTCCGTGGTCTCGAAGTTCGAGACGTTGAGCGCGAAACCGTCGGCCTGGTTGACGCCGATCCGCTTGAGCGCGGCGACCATCCGCGTCAGGTCCTTGATCCACGACGCGTTCCCGGCGTCCACGTACACCGTGACCTCGGGGTTCTTCTTCAGCGTCGTGATCGCGTACTGAAGCAGGTTGTACCGCTCGTTGATCTGCGCCTCTTCGGAGATGCAGCCGTCGAGCGTGTGCGCGATCGCGTCCGGCTCCAGGATGATGACGCCGTCGTGCCCGTTGAGCCCGGTGGCGATCTCGTCGATGTACGCCTTGTACGACGCCGCGTCGGCCGCACCACCGGAGGAGTACTGCCCGCAGTCGCGGTGCGGCACGTTGTAGATCGTCATCACCGCGGTCTGGCCGGCCTTCTTCGCGTCCGCGACGAGGGTGGCGACCTCCTGGGTCGTTCCACCGTTGTCGGACGCGAGCCACTCGGCGATCGGCCGGGAGGCGATCTTGTTCAGCTGCTCGGCGTCCGCGGTGTTGCCGGCGTTCTTCAGCTGCCGATACTGCTGCGCGGCCGGGTTCTGCGGGTTGACGTAGAACGTCTTACCGGAGAGCGGGTTGTCCGGATCGATGCTCGCGCTGGGCGTCGGCTTGTCGGGCTTGTCCGAATCGTCGCCCGATGTGAATACCACCGTGAGGCCGCAGGCCATCAAAGCCGCGACGACGGCGAGGCCGGCAATCACCGGGGTACTGAGCTTCTGGGCCCGGCGGTGTCGTGGTGCCACCCTTTTAGCCACTCCGAAGTTCCGCCCTGTCCTGTCTACTCCGCTTGAACCTACACGGCCGACGCCAGCGACCCTGATCGTCAGCTGTACCAACGTCGCTGCCGGTAACCGCCATCGTTCGCTACGCCCGGTCACCGGTCAGTCGGGTTCCGGTCGGTCGACCGGCGACGTCCACCACATCGACAACGGCTACCCGTTCTCGCACGTCCCGGAAGCACCAAATAGTTCAGATGTGTTCCCGATCACGTCCGGGAGCGGTAGAACGTCCAGGCGTCGCCCACGATCGAGTGCAGGTCGGGACGCGCGGGCACCCAGCCGAGCTCGCTCGCGGCCCGCGCGCTCGAAGCCACCAGCTCAGCCGGGTCACCCGGACGGCGGGCGGCCATCTCGACCGGCACCGGATGACCGGTCACCGCGCGGACGACCTCGACCACCTGCTGGTTGCTGAAGCCGTTGCCGTTGCCCAGGTTGTAGACCCGGTGCCTGCCGGGCTCGATGGAGTCCAGCGCGAGCAAGTGCGCGGCCGCGAGGTCGGCGACGTGGATGTAGTCGCGGATGCAGGTGCCGTCGGGGGTGGGGTAGTCGTCGCCGAACAGCTGCAGCTTCTCCCGCTTGCCCGCGGCCACGTCGAGCGCGATCGGGATCAGGTGGGTCTCCGGGTCGTGCCGCTCACCCAGCGCCGGGCCGTCGGCAGGGATGTACGCGCCCGCGACGTTGAAGTACCGCAGGCTGATCGCTCCGAGGCCGTGTGCGGTGCACTCCGCGCCGATCGCGGCGTCAACGGTCAGCTTCGTCCAGCCGTAGGGGTTCGTGGGCGCCTTCACGGCGTCCTCGGTGATCGGCACCTCCTGCGGGTTGCCGTACACCGCGGCGGTGGAGCTGAACACCAGCCGGGGCACGTTCGCGGCACGGACCGCGTCCAGCAGCGCGAGCGAGCCGATCACGTTCGTGTGGAAGTGCCGCTCCGGGAACTGCACGGACTCACCGGCCGCGATCTTGGCGGCGAAGTGCAGGACGCCGTCGAAGCCGCTGTCCGGGGTCAGAACGCTGGCGACGTCGTGCACCGAGATCTGGTGCAGCGGCACCCCGTCCGGGACGGCGTCCGCGTGGCCGGTGGAGAGGTCGTCGAGCACCGTCACGTCGTGACCCGCGTCCACCAGCAGCCGCGTCACGACGCTACCGATGTATCCGGCGCCGCCCGTCACCAGCAGTTTCATCTCAGCTCCTCGTCGCAGCCCCGGGCGGGCTGGTCTACCCGAAGATCGTATCGATCCAGCTACCGGGTACCCCCGGACGGCCCGGCCGATGCCCGGGCGCCACTCCTGACAGAATGCTCCGCATGGGTGAGACACGTCCCCGAGTGCTGTCCGGTATCCAGCCCACCAGCGACTCGTTCCATCTGGGCAACTATCTCGGGGCGGTGCGCAACTGGGTGCTGATGCAGCAGACCCACGATTGCTACTACTGCGTCGTCGATCTGCACGCGATCACGGCCGGACATGACCCCGAGACGCTGCGCCGCCGCACCCGGGTGTCGGCCGCGCAGCTGCTGGCGGTGGGCATCGATCCCGAGGCGTCCACCCTGTTCGTGCAGAGCCACGTGCCCGAGCACGCCCAGCTGGCCTGGGTGTTCAGCTGTATCACCGGGTTCGGTGAGGCCAGCCGGATGACCCAGTTCAAGGACAAGTCCGCCAAGGGCGGCGTCGACCGGTCGAGCGTCGGCCTGTTCACCTATCCGATCCTGCAGGCCGCCGACATCCTGCTCTACCAGGCGGACGCCGTCCCGGTGGGCGAGGACCAGCGGCAGCACGTCGAGCTGTCCCGTGACCTCGCGCAGCGGTTCAACAGCACGTTCGGCCAGGTCTTCACGGTGCCGAAGCCGTACATCGTCCGCGAGTCGGCGAAGATCTACGACCTGCAGAACCCGACCGCGAAGATGAGCAAGTCGGCGTCCTCGCCGAACGGCGTCATCGACCTGCTGGACGAGCCGAACCGCAGCGCGAAGAAGATCCGCTCGGCGGTCACCGACACCGGGCGCGAGGTCGTGTTCGACCAGGAGAACAAGCCGGGCGTGAGCAACCTGCTGACGATCTACTCGGCGCTCACCGGCCGCACGATCGACGAGCTGACCACCGCCTACGAGGGCAAGGGCTACGGCGACCTGAAGAAGGACCTCGGCGCCGTGGTCGCCGACTTCGTCGCGCCGATCCAGAAGGCGACCCAGGGGTACCTCGACGACCCGGCCGAGCTCGACCGGGTGCTGGCGATCGGCGCCGCCAAGGCGCGTTCGGTCGCGAGCGCGACGCTCGCCGCGGCCTACGACCGCATCGGATTCCTGCCGGCCGCCCCGTGACACGCACGATCGGGGTCGCGCTGTCGATTCCCGCTCCGTACGGCCCGCAACTCGACGAACATCGTCGGGCTGCCGGCGACCCGATGGCGGAGTTCATTCCCGCGCACGTCACCCTGCTCGGCCCGACCGCGCTGGCCGACGAGGAGCTGGCGGACGTCGTTGAGCACCTGCGGGTCGCCGCGACCAGGCATACGCCGTTCGAGCTGCACCTACGGGGTACCGGCACGTTCCGGCCGGTCACCGCGGTGGTGTTCGTGACCGTCGCGAGCGGCATCAGCGAGTGCGAGATGCTGGAGAAGGACATCCGCACCGGCCCGCTCGACCGGGAACGGCTCTACCCGTACCACCCGCACGTGACGGTGGCGCACGATCTCGACGACGAAGCGTTGGACCGCGTTTACGCACACCTCGCGCATTTCGAGGCACGATTCCGGGTACCGGGATTTACGTTGTTCGAGCACGGCGTGGACGGACGGTGGCGCCCGCGGCAGGAGTTCCCGTTCCCGGTCTGAACGGGGAGGTCCGTCGGCGCCGGAGTGGGGGCGCGGCATGGCCGATCGGTTCGTCGCGTTTCCCTGGGTCCCGACGTGGGTCGTCCGGCCGGTACGCCGCGCCCGGCAACGCTGGCGGTGGTTCGACACGATGATCCGGGCCGCCGTCCGGTTCGACGAGGTGAACGGCGGCCGGCTGGCGGCGGCGATCAGCTTCTACGCGTTTCTCGCGGTGTTCCCGCTCGGCTTGCTGTCGTTCTCGATCCTGGGTTACCTGCTGTCCGACGACGCCGCTCTGACGGCGCGCGTCGAGCTGTTCCTACGAGAGAACATCCCGGGCTTGCCGGTGACCGCGATCGCCGACGCGCGCAACACCGCAGGCGTGATCGGCGTCCTGGGTTTCCTCTACGCGGGTCTGCGCTGGGTGGACGTCGTCCGGAGCTCGGTACGGGCGATCTGGCGACGTAACGAGATGCCGAACAACATCTTCATGCGGACGATCAACGACCTACTGGCGCTCATGCTGCTCGGGGCCGCGCTGCTGTTCTCGGTGGGAGGGACGGTCGCGCTCTCCGGCGGCTTGGACTGGCTCCTCGGCGCCACCGGGCAGGAGGGTGAAACCGTCGGCGACACCACGACGACGATCCTGGCGTTTCTCGCCGGGATGCTCGTCAACATAGTGGCGTTCGTCGGGTTCCTGGCCGGGTTGCCGCGGCTTCGGATGTCGTTCCGCCGGGTGATCGGTCCGGCGCTCCTCGGCGCGATCGGCCTGGAGCTGCTCAAGACCGTCGGACGGGTGTTCATCAACCGGACCGAGGCCAACCCGGCCTACGCCGTCGTCGCCGGCACCGTCGGTCTGCTGGTCTTCCTGCACCTCTTCGACCAGCTGCTGCTGTATTGCGCGGCGCTGACCGCCACCGCGCAGCGGGGCGGTGCGGTGATCGACCGCGGTGCGCCGGGGGACCAGCTCGATGCGGGAACGGTCAGTGCGGACCGTCAGGCTGACGCGGACGGTCCGGCCGGGACGAACCCCCGTACCGATGCGGTGGGCGTCCGCCCGGCCGCGGACGAGGACCGGACGGGCCCCGATCGGGCTCCCGTCGTTGTGTCCGCGGAGGTGCCCCCGGCCCGACCGGATGCGGCAACCGCGCCGACCGACGTCGTCGCGCGGCCAGGGAGCGCACCTGCCGGGCCCTGAGCAGCCCGATACCGACGACCAGCAGGCTCACCCCGACGACGCCGGCACCGACGAACCAGGCCGAGGGGCCGTCACCGGCGCCGGCTGCGGCGACACGTCGGGCGGCGTCCGCCGGGTGGGTCGGCTCGGCGGCCGGTGCGTCGTTCGCGCCGTTGACCAGGCGACCCACCGGCTCGGCCGAAGCCGGGAGCGCGAACCCCCAGTCGAGCAGGCCCGCGGCCTGCTTCCAGAGTGGCTCCGGCCGGTGCTCACCCTCGAGCATCGTGACGACGAGCCGCCGGCCGTTGCGGGTGGCCGCGCCGACGTAGGTGTGCCGTGCCAGGTCGGTGAAGCCGGTCTTGCCGCCGATCGCTCCCGGGTAGTTGTAGAGCAGCTTGTTGTCGTTCTGGATCTGGAACCCGGCGTAGGTTCGCGGGGGCTGCACGTTCGGCTTCTGCGGCGGGATCTGCGCGGACTTCGTCGCGGTGTACTTGCGGAAGTCGGCGCGGGCGAAGTCGGCACGGGCGATCAGCGCCAGGTCGTACGCGCTGGTCCACTGGCCGGGGCCGTCCAGGCCGGACGGCGTCACCGCGTGGGTGTCGTTCGCGCCGAGTTTGGCCGCGGTGGCGTTCATCGCGGCGAGCCCACCCTTCATGCCGGAGTCGCCGCCGGCCAGCCGGGCGAGCACGTTCGCCGCGTCGTTGCCGGAGACCAGCATCAGGCCGAGCAGGATCGTCTCGATCTTGTACCGGCCGCCCTCGACCAGCCCGACCGCCGAGCTGCCCGACTCGAACGCGAGGTCGCCCGCGGTGACCGTGACGACCTGGCTCGGCTTCACCAGCGGCAGCGCGGTGAGGGCGGTGAGCAGCTTCAGTGTGCTGGCCGGTGGGTGCAGGGCGTGCGGTGCGCAGGCCGCCAGCACCTCGCCGCTGTCCAGATCGGCGACCACCCAGGAGCGGGCGCTGAGGCTCTTCGGTAGGCCGCCGGACGCCGTCTCGGGCATCACCAGACCGGTACTGCCCATCCGCTCGCCACCCACCGGGTCCTCGGTGTCCTCGGTGGTCGGCGGCGTCGGCCGCGGTGGTGCGCTGATCGGCGGTGACGCCTTGGCGATCGGGCACGGCGGGTCGTCGGCGGCTGCGGCGGGAGCGGCAGCGGGGCCGGTCACCGTCAGCCCACTGACGGCGCACACCAGCGCGAGCACTGCTGCTGCGAGTCGAACCGGTCTCACCGAGCGAACGCTACCCGGATCCGGGCGCGGCGCCCGGTAGTTGGAGCGCGTCGATTCAGACCTTCGGCGGGATGGCGTCCAGGAGCGCGTCGAGCTTCTTCTCGATCGCGTCGAGCCGCTGGTCGACGTATTCCTTGAGTTCGGTGACCTGGTTGGAGTGGTCCTGCCGCATGACCGATCCGAGGTAGGCGTTCCCGTCGCCGCCACGAACCGTGTCGTCGATCGCGTCGAGTTGGGCGCGGGCACGCTCGCTGTTCGCCTTCATCCGCGCCCACTCCGCCTGCGGCACCTGCGCCATGTCGTCTCCTCCGTTGGTGCGGTAGTTCTGCCAGTCGCGCAAGATCGAGGAGCTGGTGGACTCATGACCGGCCAGCCCGGACAGGTGCAGGTGGTGATCGGCCGACGAGTAGCGTCCGCGGAACGAGTCCTTGCGGGTGTACTGGTGGCCGTTGATGTTCAGGTAGTAGACCCACCGGTAGTTCCCGGCCCGGAGCCGCGGGATCAGCCAGCGCTCGAGGCCGGTCATGTTCGGGGCCACGAGGTCGATCGCGTAGACCTTGCCGAAGCGGCAGGCTCGGCCGCCGTACCCCTCCGAGCACCACGGGGTGTGGCCACCGGAGCCGCGTAAGTGGGCGGCGTTGCCGATGACGCCGAGGCAGCGGTAGCCCGCGCCGCGCATCGCCATCGCAGCCTCGTACTCGTCGGCGACGCCCTCGATCGGCGACCAGCGGACGCGTGCGCCGCTCGACGGCCGGATCACGGTGCCGCCGTCGCGGATCGCCATCGTGACGGCGGCGTTCACGACCGCGGCGGCCGCGCCGCCTCCACCGGCGGTGTTCGCGTCGGGATCGACGGCTTCCCGGGGCCAGGTAGGTGCGGTGTCCGCCGTCTCCATCGTCACCGGAACCGTCGGCATGACTTCGGCTAACGCGGCCAGCTCGGCCTCGGTGTGCTGTTCTTCGGGTGCGAGCAGCTCTTCGGGCGGCACGGCATCACCCGGCAGTGGCTCGGACACGGTGTGCGCCTCCGGGTCGACTTCGGGTACCCCCGCGCCAATACCTCGTGCGGCCGCGGGACAAACCCAGAGTAGCGATCGGAGGGCGGTCCTCACGAGTCCTGGGGGTATGGACGGGTGGCGCGGGCTGCGAAGCGCTCGGTAACGCAAAACCGGACTCCAAGCAGCGCTTAGAGCCCGGTTTCGCGTCACACGCCGTCAGACGCGGCGGAACAGCAACGCTCGCTTCACTTCCTGGATCGCCTTGGTGACCTCGATGCCTCGGGGGCAGGCGTCGGAGCAGTTGAACGTCGTCCGGCAGCGCCAGACACCCTCGGCGTCGTTCAGGATCTCCAGCCGCTCCTCCGACCCCTGGTCACGCGAGTCGAAGATGAACCGGTGCGCGTTCACGATCGCGGCCGGCCCGAAGTACTGGCCGTCGTTCCAGAACACCGGGCATGAGCTGGTGCACGCCGCGCACAGGATGCACTTGGTCGTGTCGTCGAACCGCGCCCGGTCCTCGGCCGACTGCAGCCGCTCCTTGGTGGGCTCGTTGCCGTAGGCGATGAGGAACGGCTTCACCGCGCGGTAGGCGGCGAAGAACGGTTCCATGTCGACGATCAGGTCTTTCAGGACCGGCAGGCCCTTGATCGGCTCGATCGTGACCTCTTCGCCGTCCTTGGTCAGCAGGTCCTTGAGCAGGACCTTGCACGCCAACCGGTTGACGCCGTTGATCCGCATCGCGTCCGAGCCGCAGATGCCGTGCGCACACGAGCGGCGGTAGGTCAGGGTGCCGTCCATGTACCCCTTGACGTGCCCCAGCGAGTTGAGCAGCCGGTCGCCGGGCGTCACCGGAACCTCGTAGGTCTCCCAGTGCGGCTCGGCGTCGGTCTCCGGGTTGTACCGCCGGATCTTCAGGTTGACGGTACGGATGACCGTGCCGGAGACCGTCTTCTCGACGAGCTCTTCCTCGGTCGCTTCGCGCGTGATCTCCATCGTGGAAGCCATCAGTACTTGCGCTCCATCGGCTGGTAGCGGGTGACGACGACGGGCTTGGTGCCGAGCTTGATCTCGCCGTTCGGCTGCCGGTACGCCATCGTGTGCTTCATGTAGTTCTCGTCGTCCCGCGTCGTGTAGTCCTCACGGGAGTGACCCCCGCGCGACTCCTTGCGAGCCTCCGCGCAGTAGACGAGCACCTCGGCCAGGTCGAGCAGGAAGCCCAACTCGACTGCCTCGAGCAGGTCGGAGTTGTAGCGCTGGCCCTTGTCCATGATCGAGATGCGGCCGTAGCGCTCCTTGAGCCCGGCGATGTCGTCCAGGGCCTGCTTGAGCGATCCCTCGGTGCGGTACACGGCCGCGTTGAGGTCCATCGTGTTCTGCAGTTCCCGGCGGATGTCGGCCACCCGCTCCTCGCCGGTGGAGTTCCGCAGGCCCTCGACGAGCTCCACGACGACGGTCTCCGGCGAGGCCGGCAGCTCGACGTGGTCGTGTGCCAGCGCGTACTCGGCGGCCGCGATGCCTGCCCGGCGGCCGAACACGTTGATGTCGAGCAGCGAGTTCGTGCCCAGGCGGTTCGCGCCGTGCACGGACACGCAGGCGACCTCACCCGCGGCGTAGAGGCCGGGGATGACGTTCTCGGAGTCCCGCAGCGCCTCGCCGTGGATGTTGGTCGGGATGCCGCCCATCGCGTAGTGCGCGGTCGGGTACACCGGCACCGGGTCGGTGTACGGCTCCACACCCAGGTAGGTGCGCGCGAACTCGGTGATGTCCGGCAGCTTGGCGTCCAGCTGCTCCGGCGGCAGGTGCGTGAGGTCGAGGTAGACGTAGTCCTTGTGCGGACCGGCGCCGCGTCCCTCGCGCACCTCGGTGGCCATCGCGCGGGCGACGATGTCGCGCGGCGCGAGGTCCTTGATCGTCGGCGCGTACCGCTCCATGAACCGCTCGCCGGAGTCGTTGCGCAGGATGCCGCCCTCGGCACGCGCGCCCTCGGTGAGCAGGATTCCCAGGCCGGCCAGGCCGGTCGGGTGGAACTGGTAGAACTCCATGTCCTCCAGCGGGAGGCCCTTGCGCCACACGATGCCCATGCCGTCGCCGGTGAGCGTGTGCGCGTTCGACGTCGTCTTGAAGACCTTGCCGAAGCCGCCGGTCGCGAAGACGACCGCCTTGGCGTGGAAGACGTGGATCTCGCCGGTCGCCAGCTCGTACGCCACGGCTCCGGTACAGATCGGGCCGTCCGGACCCTCGGAGAGGATCACGTCGAGGACGTAGAACTCGTTGTAGAACTCGATCCCGTGCTTGACGCACTGCTGGTAGAGCGTCTGCAGGATCATGTGGCCGGTGCGGTCGGCCGCGTAGCACGCCCGGCGGACCGCGGCCTCACCGTGGTTGCGGGTGTGACCACCGAAGCGGCGCTGGTCGATCCGGCCCTCGGGGGTGCGGTTGAACGGCAGCCCCATCTTCTCGAGGTCGAGGACCGCGTCGATCGCTTCCTTCGCCATGATCTCGGCGGCGTCCTGGTCGACCAGGTAGTCGCCGCCCTTGATCGTGTCGAAGGTGTGCCACTCCCAGTTGTCCTCTTCGACGTTCGCCAGCGCGGCACACATGCCGCCCTGCGCCGCGCCGGTGTGGGAGCGGGTCGGGTAGAGCTTCGTCAGAACAGCCGTACGGCAGCGCTGCCCGGACTCCAGAGCGGCCCGCATGCCGGCACCGCCCGCCCCGACGATGACCGTGTCGTACCGGTGAAACTGCATCTCGGTCTCCTGGTCAGCTGATGTTCGGGTCGAAGGTGAAGATGACCAGCGTGCCGAGCGCGATGATCAGCGTCGTCGTGGTGTAGAGCAGCATCTTCAGCCAGAACCGAGTGCCGTCCCGCTCCGCGTAGTCGTTGATGATCACGCGCAGGCCGTTGGTGCCGTGCAGCTGGGCCAGCCAGAGCAGCGCGAGGTCGAACACCTGCCAGAACGGGCTGGCGTACTTGCCTGCGACGAACGCGAAGCTGATCCGCTGGACCCCACCGTCGATGAACGCGTTGACGAACAGGTGGGTGAAGACCAGGACGACGAGCAGCAGGCCCGAGAGGCGCATGAACACCCAGGCGTACATCTCGAAGTTCGTCCGGTTGGTCGCGCGCTCACGCCGCGGAGACCGTGGGGCTTCGATGCTGAGACTCATTTCAGCTCCCGAACACTTCGAGGAACGCGTGCTTGAGCAGGTAGTACGAGCTCGGCACCATCAAGGCGACCCAGAGCACGACGATCACTCGCAGCATCACGGCCTGGTACTTGGTGCCCTTCGACCAGAAGTCGACGAGGACGATCCGGATCCCGTTCAGGGCGTGGAACGCGATCGCGGCCGTGAGGCCGAGTTCCATCACGCTCATGATCGGGTGCTTGTACGACGCGATCACGTCGTTGTAAGCGTCTGGCGACACCCGGATCAACGCGGTGTCGAGAACGTGGACGAAGAGGAAGAAGAAGATCAGGACGCCGGTGACCCGGTGGGCCACCCACGACCACATCCCCTCACGACCCCGGTAGAGCGTGCCCGCCGGAAGGCGGCGGGCGGTGGGTGCGGCGCTGGGCATCCGACACACGCCTCCGTGGTGACAGGTGGAGACCGGAAGCAGCGTGCTGACTGCCCCCGGGCAGGCACGGCTGTGACAGCAATCAGACACACCCGCGTCTTCGCATGCTATTCCCAGGATCCGGACACCCCTATGCGGGTGTGAGGTGTCAGACCTGGTGAGTGGCCACTCTCACACGCACGACGGGGGTGTCCGCGCCGTGGGAACGGGGCGCGAACCGCAGCGATTCGGAGACAGGATCGGATGGTGGCTCGGCGTGGCGGCTCCGGCGTCGACGTGCTGGGCCTTTCACGATAAAGCACCGAAGAAACGATAAAGGTGCCTGCAGGGGCCAGTGCCAATAAACCGAGTAATTCTTCAGCAACAATTGCCATTCCCTGGGTGAGCGCCAAAGGGACGAAATACGGCTAGATGTCTAGATCGCGCGGGCCTTCGGGAGGCCGGCGCCGGGGAGATGTGTAGGCAACATCGGTTTCATCTGTCGGTCACGACACGCCCGTTAGTGTCCCCACGACGCCGACCGGGCCGATCCTGGTCGGCCGGGCACTCCGATCCCGTTTTAGTCACGGTCCGGTGACGACTGCCTGCTCCGCTTCAATCCACGTCTACCTGCGCCTACGCTCCCTCTGTTCTGCACCGACCGCGTCCGCCCGGCGGCGCGGCGGACGGACGCAGACCGGGGCTGTGCACAGGGGAAGGAGACAGTCTTGCGCTACCCGCGTGGGATGAAATTCGCGGCGGTGGCCGCGGTCTTGGCGATGGCCCTCACGGCCTGTGGGGGGAGTGACGACGACTCGACCAGTTCGGACTCGACGACGGCTGCCTCCGGCGAGACGCTGAAGATCGGCCTCGCGTACGACATCGGCGGGCGGGGCGACAAGTCCTTCAACGACGCCGCCGCGGCCGGCTTCGACAAGGCCGCCAAGGAGTTCAAGCTCGAGAACAAGGAGCTCGCGGCCAAGGCCGACGAGGTCGACGCCGACAAGGAGGCGCGGCTCAAGGAGCTCGCCGACGCCGGCTACAACACGATCGTCGCGGTCGGCTTCGCGTACGCGAACGCCCTGAAGACCGTCGCGCCGGACTACCCGGACGTGAAGTTCCAGATCATCGACGACAGCAGCGTCACCGCCGAGAACGTCTCCTCGTACACGTTCAAGGAGAACGAGAGCGCCTACCTCGTCGGCGCGCTCGCGGCGCTGAGCAGCAAGACCGGCACCGTCGGCTTCGTCGGTGGTGTGAACAACCCGCTGATCCAGAAGTTCGAGGCGGGCTTCAAGGCCGGCGCCACGGCCGCCAAGCCGAGCATCAAGGTCGTCTCGACCTACATCTCGCAGCCGCCGGACTTCAGTGGCTTCGCCGCGCCCGACAAGGGCAAGGTGGCCGCCACCGGTCTGTACGAGCGGGGCGCGGACGTCATCTACGCCGCCGCTGGTCTGTCGAACAACGGTGTCTTCGAGGCTGCCGCGGCCCAGAAGAAGTGGGCCATCGGTACCGACTCCGACCAGTACCTCACCGCCGCTGCCGCGGTGAAGCCGTACATCATCGGTTCCGCGCTCAAGGGCGTCGACACCGCTGTGTACGACTTCATCAAGTCCGTCGAGGAGGACAAGTTCAAGGCCGGTAACACGGTCCTGGGCCTCAAGGAGGACGGCGTCGGTTACGTCATCAACAACGAGCAGTTCAAGACGTACGCGACGCAGATCGACAAGTTCAAGGCGGACATCATCTCCGGCAAGATCACGGTGCCGGACAAGCTGTGAGTCCTACCGGCCGGTCCCGCTCCCCACTCGGGAACGGGGCCGGCCGGTGCGTTTAGGCGGCGGTCGGCCGTCGGGCAGCGAGAGCCGCCCGGCGGCCGACCGTGCGTCGGCCACATCCCGCTGGTGCACTGCGCACTCGGGACTGTCGGCGACACGTTGTAGCTTTCGCACGCGGCGCACGCGCCTACGAAACCCCCGGTGACCCCACCGCCCGAGGAGAGGAGACGGCCATCTCCGAGACGACCGGCCCCGCCGGCCCGAACGCCGGCGACGGCCCCGACGACCGCCCAGCCGCTGCCGGGCCTCCCGCCGTCGAACTGCGTGGGATCACCAAGCGTTTCCCCGGCGTCGTCGCCAACTCGGACGTCAACCTCTCGGCCGACCGCGGTGAGGTGCACGCGATCGTCGGCGAGAACGGCGCGGGCAAGTCGACGCTGATGAAGACGCTCTACGGCCTGCACAAGCCGGACGAGGGCGAGATCCTGATCGACGGCAAGCCGATCACGTTCTCCTCGCCGTCCGACGCGATCAAGGCAGGCGTCGGCATGGTGCACCAGCACTTCATGCTGGCCGACAACCTCACCGTGCTCGAGAACATCGTGCTCGGCAGCGAGCCGACCCGGTTCGGATTCCTCGACCGTCGGCGCGCCCGCACGAAGGTCAAAGAACTGGCCACCGCCTACCACCTGGACGTCGACCCGGACGCGCTGGTGGAGGAGCTCGGCGTCGGCGACCGGCAGCGCGTCGAGATCCTCAAGGTGCTCTACCGGGGCGCCCGGATCCTGATCCTGGACGAGCCGACCGCGGTCCTGGTGCCGCAGGAGGTCGACGAGCTGTTCGGCAACCTCCGCGAGCTCAAGGCCGAGGGCCTGACGGTCCTGTTCATCTCGCACAAGCTGGACGAAGTGCGCGCGGTCGCCGACCGGATCACGGTGATCCGCCGCGGCACCACCGTCCGCACGGTCGATCCGAACGAGGTCACCGCACGCGACCTGGCCCAGCTGATGGTCGGCAGCGAGCTGCCCGAGCCGGAGCTGCGCGGCTCCACGGTCACCGACCGGGCCGTGCTGAGCGTCGAGAAGCTGACCGTGCTGGCCGCGAACGGCCGCCCGGTCGTCGACGGCGTCGACCTCACGCTGCACGCGGGCGAGGTCGTCGGGCTGGCAGGCGTCGAGGGCAACGGCCAGGCCGAGCTGGTCGAGGCGATCATGGGCATGCGGCCCTCCGCCGGCCTGGTGCGCCTCGGCGACCAGGACCTCAGCGCCTGGGGCACCCGCGAGCGCCGCGAGGCGGGCATCGGTTACATCCCGGAGGACCGGCACCGCCACGGCCTGCTGCTGGATGCGCCGCTCTGGGAGAACCGCATCCTCGGCCACCAGACGCAGAAGCCCAACGTGCGCGGAGCGTTCGTCAACCGGAAGGGCGCGCGGGAGGACACCGAGCGCATCGTCCGCGAGTACGACGTCCGGACGCCGAGCGTCGACGTCTCCGCCTCCTCGCTCTCCGGTGGTAATCAGCAGAAGCTGATCATCGGCCGGGAGATGAGCCACCAGCCGGTGGCGTTGATCGCCGCCCACCCGACCCGCGGGGTCGACGTCGGCGCGCAGGCGGCGATCTGGGACGAGCTCCGCCGGGCCCGCGCGGACGGCCTCGCGACCCTGCTGATCTCCGCTGACCTCGACGAACTGATCGGTATGTCCGACACCCTCTACGTGATCCTGCGCGGCCGCATCGTGGCCCAGGTCGACCCCCACAGCGTCACCCCCGAGGAACTCGGCGCCGCGATGACCGGAGCGGGGGAAGCGGCATGACCCTGCAACTCCGCCTCCGCCGCGTCGGGCTGATGCTGGCCGCGCCGGTTCTCGCGCTGGTGATGGCCTCGCTGCTGGTCACCGTGTTGCTGCTCGCGCTCGGCAAGGACCCCGGCGTTGTTCTGGACGCGATGGTCCAGTCGGGCAAGCGGCCCGCGAACATCGTCGACATCGTCAACCGGGCCACGTTCCTCTACATCGCGGCGCTCGCGGTCGCGATCGGGTTCCGGATGAACCTGTTCAACATCGGCGTCGACGGCCAGTACCGCCTCGCGGCGTTCCTCGCCGCCGCGGTCGGTGGGGCGGTCGTGCTGCCCGGTCCGCTGCACATCCTGGTGGTCCTGGTCGTCGCGATGGCGGTCGGCGCGGCCTGGGCCGGGATCGCCGCGATCCTCAAGGTGACGCGTGGCGTCAGCGAAGTGCTCTCGACGATCATGTTGAACGCGATCGCCACCGCGGTGATCGCGTTCCTGTTGCGGGACGGCATCCTCGGCGTGCTGTCCGAAAGCGGCAACGAGGTCAGCACCAAGCCGATCCCGGAGTCGGGCTGGTTCCCGTCGCTCGACCCGATCGCCCGCCCGATCATCGAGGCGCTGAGCAGCTCCGGGCTGCTCGACACCGACACGGTGAAGAACCCGAAGCTGGCCGCCTCCAAGGAGGTCTACGGGTTCCTGATCGTCGCGATCATCCTGGGGATCCTGTACGCGATCCTGGTCGACCGCACTCGCTTCGGGTTCGACCTGCGCGCGACCGGGTCGTCGCCGACCGCAGCCGTGGCCAGCGGCGTGAGCGTGAAGCGGATGATTCTGATCAGCATGCTGCTGTCCGGTGCGGTCGCCGGCCTGATCGGTATGCCGGAGCTACTCGAGGGACGCGGGCACAACTACTCGCTGAACTTCCCCAGCGGCATCGGCTTCACCGGGATCGCGGTGGCGTTGCTCGGCCGGAACAATCCGATCGGGATGGGGCTGGCCGCGCTGCTCTGGGGCTGGGTCGACGTGACCACGCGGTCGCTCGCGATCCTCGACCCGCCGAACGACACGTCCGACAAGGTCGCGTACATCATTCAGGCGCTGATCGTGTTCTGCGTCGTCATCGCATACGTCGTCGTGAACCGGTGGACGAAGGCCGCGGAGGCGCGGCAGGTGGCGAGCGAGCTCGCATCCGGCCACGACCTCTCCGCCGAGGAGCCGGTTCCCGCCGGCGTCGGTGCGGCCACGACGAACACCGCGGCGGACGCGAGCCCGCGTGCCGCCGCAGGCACCGGCGGCCCGCCGGGAACGCCCGACGGCGACAGCGTGTCGCCGGCAGGCGGCGACGGCGGGAAACCCGACCGGCCCGCCGCAGGTGACGACGGTGCGAGCACCGGGAAACCGCCGGGCGCGAAGCGTGAGGGTGACGAGGGCAGCGAGCGGGAGGAGGGGCGATGAGCCTCATCGACGCGGGAACCGCTCCGGCGCCCGCCAGCCCGGCGAGTGCGCCCAGGGTGAGCCGGACCCGCCTCTACTGGATCCTGATCGCGGTCCTGCTCGCGTTCTTCGCCGTGCGGGCGCTGCTCGGCGCCGACGACCTGACCTCGGCCGGCGCCATCCGCGCAGCCCTGCAGCTCGCGGTGCCGATCGGACTCGCCGGTCTGGGCGGTGTCTGGACCGAGCGGGCCGGTGTCACGAACATCGGCCTGGAAGGCATGCTCATCGTCGGCACGCTGTTCGGCGCCTGGGCAGGCTACCAGTGGGGTCCGTGGAGCGGCGTCGTCGTCGGCCTGTTCGCCGGGGCCTGCGTCGGAGCGCTGCACGCGATCGCCACGGTCGTGTTCGCGGTCGACCAGATCGTCTCCGGCGTGGCGATCAACATCCTCGCGCTGGGCGTCGGCGGCGTGCTCGGCAAGGTGTTCTTCGAGGGCAAGGAATCCGCCAGCGAGCGGCAGTCGCCGCCGATCCCGGACATGGGCACCTGGTCGATCCCGGGGATCGACGGTCCGCTCGGGGATCTGGAAGCGAAGCACTGGGTGGTGCTCTCCGACGTCGCGGGCATCCTGCGCGGCATCTTCGTCGGGCTCTCGCCGCTGACCGTGTTGGCGATCGCGCTGGTGCCGCTGAGCTGGCTGATCCTGTGGCGGACCGGGTTCGGTCTGCGGCTGCGTTCCTGCGGTGAGAACCCGACAGCGGCGGAGACGCTGGGCGTCAACGTCTACCGGACGAAGTTCCTCGCGGTCGTCATCTCCGGCGCGCTCGCCGGGCTCGGCGGCGTCTACCTGGTGACGGTCTCCAGCGGCACCTACCTGGAGGGCCAGACCGGCGGCCGAGGCTTCATCGGCCTCGCCGCGATGATCTTCGGTAACTGGACGCCGCTCGGCACCGCCGCGGGCGCGCTGCTGTTCGGTTACACCGACGCGCTGCGTCTGCGGTCGGACTCCTCGTCGGTGCCCGCGCTGCTGGCGTTCGCCGCGGTCGCGCTGATCTACCTGGCGATCCGGCAGATGTGGCGGATCTACCAGACCGACGGGCCGAGCGGGCTCGCCCGGCGCCTCGGCCCGAGCCTGGTCTGGCTGGTCGCGGTCGGTGCGTTCGCCGGGTTCGTCGCGCTGGGCGTCTCGGCGGCCGACGGGTGGGGCACCACCGGCATCGTCACGCTGGGGCTGCTGATCGCAGCCGGGATCGGATACGTGGGTGTCAGGCTGGGGCAACGGACCGAGGCCGGTGCGCTGACGCTCTATCTACCGGCGGCGGTGGTACTGGGCGTACTGACGTTGACCGGCTTCGAAGTGCCGAACCAATTCGTCGGCGTCACACCCAACATCGCCACGCTGCTGGTGCTCGCGTTCGCGACCCAACGCCTGCGCATGCCCGCCGCCGACGGTCTCCCGTACCGAAGAGGTGAGGGTTCGTGAACCCGGACTGGGACGCGCTGCGCAGTGCGGCGACCGCGGCGATGGAGAAGGCCTACGCGCCGTACTCGAAGTTCCCGGTCGGCGTCGCCGGTCTGGTGGACGACGGACGCATCGTCGTCGGCTGCAACGTGGAGAACGCGTCCTACGGGCTCGGGCTGTGCGCGGAGTGCGGGATGGTGTCGGCGCTGGCGGCCTCCGGCGGGGGCCGCCTGGTGGCCGTCGCGTGCGTCGACCGGTCCGGGAACCGGCTGATGCCGTGCGGACGCTGCCGGCAGCTGCTCTGGGAGCACGGCGGCCCCGAGTGCTTGCTCGACACGGTCTCCGGCGTCCGGCCGATGCGCGAGGTGCTGCCCGACGCTTTCGGTCCGGACGACCTCCTGACCAGGTAAACGACGTGCACGCGTGGCGCGCGCCTGCTGGGACGGAGCCCCGGCAGCCGCGCCCGCGTACGATCGTGGGCCGGGTGGGTCTGAGCGGAGGCATGTGGTGCACTTCACGGCAGTCGATGTGATCCGGGCGAAGCGCGACGGCGCCGCCCTCACCGATGCCCAGATCGATTGGGTGGTCGACGCCTACACCCACGGCCGCGTCGCCGAGGAACAGATGGCCGCGCTGGCCATGGCGATCCTGCTGCGCGGGATGGACCGCCGCGAGATCACCCGCTGGACCACGGCGATGATCGCCAGCGGCGACAGCATGGACCTGAGCGCGGTGCCGCGCCCGACCGTCGACAAGCACTCCACCGGTGGCGTCGGCGACAAGATCACGCTGCCGCTCGCGCCGCTGGTCGCCGCGTGCGGTGCCGCGGTGCCGCAGCTGTCCGGCCGGGGGCTCGGCCACACCGGCGGCACGCTGGACAAGCTGGAGTCGATCCCCGGCTGGCGGGCTCGCCTGACCACCGAGGAGTACCTGGCGCAGCTGCACGGCGTCGGCGCCGTGGTCTGTGCCGCGAACGACACCCTGGCGCCGGCCGACCGGAAGCTCTACGCGCTGCGGGATGTCACCGGCACGGTCGAGTCGATCCCGCTGATCGCGTCGTCGATCATGAGCAAGAAGCTCGCCGAGGGCGCGTCGGCGCTGGTCCTGGACGTCAAGGTCGGCTCGGGCGCGTTCATGAAGACCGAGGCGCAGGCGCGTGAGCTGGCCGAGACGATGGTCGCGATCGGCACCGACCGGGGCGTGCGCACGGTGGCGCTGCTGACCGCGATGAGCACGCCGCTCGGGTACACGGTCGGGAACGCGCTGGAGGTCGAGGAGAGCGTCGAGGTGCTGGCCGGCGGGGGCCCTGCCGACGTCGTCGAGCTCACGGTCGCGCTGGCCCGCGAGATGGTCGCCGCAGCGGGGCTGAACGTCGACCCGGCCGACGTGCTGGCGTCCGGCAAGGCGATGGACACCTGGCGGGCGATGATCAGCGCCCAGGGAGGAGACCCGTCGGCGCCGTTGCCGGTCGCGCCGGTCACCGAGGTGGTCCGGGCCGAGCAGGACGGCGTCCTCACCCGGCTGGACGCCTACGCGGTCGGGGTGGCCGCCTGGCGTCTGGGTGCGGGTCGTGCGCGCAAGGAGGACGCCGTCTCGGCGTCCGCCGGTATCCGGCTGCACCGCCGCGAGGGCGATCGGGTCGCCGCGGGCGACCCGATCCTCGAACTGCACACCGAGGACGCCGACCGCATCCCGTCCGCGCTGGAGGCGCTGTCCGGCGGGGTCGTCGTCGGCGAACCCGGGACGGCCGTGGCCGCCGAGCCGCTGGTGCTCGGCCGGATCGGCGGTTGACCGTGCTATGTAGTCCGCGCTGTCCCGGACGGGGCTGACGATGGCGAACGAACCCGACCTCGACGTCGGTCGGGTCGCCGTACCGGACGCGGTGCTCCCGACGGCCCCCGGCGCCGCACCGGCTCGGGGCAGCGCGTCGCCGAGCGCACCGCGGCCGAGCGTCGCAGCGCCGCTGAAGCAGGGGGAGGGCTCCGGCCGGGCCGCCCCGAAGCGGCGTGCCGGAGCTGACCCGGAACCGGCTCCGGAGGGCCAGACTCCCGCGCCGGACCCGGTGATGATCCGGAACGCGACGCTGGCCGACCTCGTCGAGCTGGGGTTCCCACCGCCGCCGGACGGCTACCCGCTGGTCTGGGAGCCGGGTGACACCGTGGCGCTGCGCCCGACGCCGGAGATCCTCGCGCGCTGCGCCGTGCTCAACGCGGTGCTGGCCGGCGTGTTCGGTGCACCGCCGGAGCTGACCTGCGGCTGGCTCGAACGCAACGGTCTGGTGGACGCGGTCACCGAGCCGGAGTGGGAGTTCCTGTCCGAGCGGAAAGGTTCGGGTGACCTCTACGGGCTGCACGTCGAGGCGCTCTGGGCGTTCGCCTGGGTGCTCGGCGTCGGCGAGGACCTCGACCCGGGACGCTACTGCGGTGAGGGGCTGGCGGCGTGGCTGCCCGATATCGGCGTCGGTGAGTCGTTCGTGGCCTGGCAGCAGCGAGCCGGTGTGCGTCCGCGCCCGGCCGCCGAGGTCGCCGCGCTGCTCGACCTGCACTACTGCCTCGACTGGGGGCACGTGCAGGCGCTGATGAACGACGAGCCTCCGCCTGGCGTGACGCTACCGTACGTGATCGGCCAGAGACGGTGGGCACTTGAATGGGCCGTTACGTTCCGCGGTCCCTATCACCCAGCGCCGCCGCGCTGGGATGAGGTTGATCTCGCGAGTTGAAAAGCCTCCGCAGGTCGACCTTGCCTCTCTAGAGTGGCAACGCGGCGCGGTGCTCCCGAGGCCTCCGTGCCAGTAGTTGACCGGAGGGATACGAACAGTGACGGGGACCAGCCGTCCAGCCGATCCACCCACGGGACGAGCGCGCCGCGCGTTGGTTCCCCTCCTCGCCGCTGCCGCGCTCGTACTGGCCGCCTGCGGTGACGGAACCGCGGGCGATCAGAACCAGAGCACTGCCGGGCCGACGAGCGACGACACGCTGACCTCCAGCCTCGACGCGTATAACGACGCCCCGATCGGCGGCCGCTTCTCCGACGCCGAGCGTGGCGCTCTGGTGCGCGCTCGCTGCGCCGCCGACAGCTGTACCTACCAGCTGGTGCGCACCGAAGACGGTGGCGCGACCTGGTCGGTGTCCGCGATCCCCGGCGCCCCGGTGACCAGCGCGCCGCTCGACGACGCGCACGCGGCGGTGCTGCCGGGCGGCCAGGTCGTCACCGAGATCCAGGTCGGCGCCGATCGTCCGGCCCGGCACACCGCCGACGGTGGTAAGACGTGGCCGGCCCACAACGCCGCGCCGCTCGGCGTGACCGACAAGGTGCCGAGCAACGGTGCGCTGGTCGGCTGGTGCTCCCAGAGCGTCGACTGCGCCGAGCCGTTCCTCCGGGTGATCCTGCCCAGCGGGGCGTCGGCGTCGTTCGGACCCCCACCGGCGGAGCTCACCGAGACGGTTCGAGCGACCCGGGTGGCCGACGGTTCGATCTGGGTCCAGGGCCGGGACGGCGTCGGGCGAGTCCTGCTCGCGGTGAGCCGTTCGAACGGCACCGAGTGGACGACCAACCGGGTGCCCGCGCCGGCCTCGTCGAACGTCGACATCGTCGGGACCGGTGAGCTGGCCTGGGTGCTCTCGCTGTCCGAGGACAGCGGGGGCGGCACCGGCGGGACGGCGCCCGGTGCGCCCGCCCGGAAGCTGCGGCAGTCGCTGCTCTACAGCCAGACGGCCGGCGCCTCGTTCGACAGCGTGAAGCTCCCCGAGGAGTACCGGCTCAACACCGGGAGCGGCATCGGCGTCACCGACGCGGGTGACGCGGTGATCTCCTCTGACGGGCGGGTCGCGGTGATCTCGCCGAGCGGCCAGGTCACGCCGGTGAACGACGTCAAGGGCGCGGTCTACGACCTCGGCCCCCAGATCCTCGTCCACGGCCCCGGTGGCAGCTGGGTCTCCGCCGACGCGAAGACCTGGTCACCACTCCCGAAGGGCTGACTCCACTAGCTCCACGGGGGGAGCTCGGGAAGGTTTCCGGTGGTGGCGAGGGCCGGGGCAGCGAGGCCGACCCGGCCGAGCACCCAGGCCAGGACCGCGGAGTCCGGTCCGTCGATCGTCGCGACGACCTCCCCGGTGCCGAATCGGCTCGGCCCCACCTGCACGGCCGTGCCCGGCGGCAGCCGGCCGGGTAGCTTCGCCAGCTCGTGCGGCAGGTGGCACGCGACGAACTCGTCCGGCCACGACTCGATCGTGTAGACGTCGAGCCCCAGGTCGACGTGGTGGATCTCGACCTCGCGCCACCGCGACCACGCGCACCGGTTCGCCGGGTACGCGCCGGTCGGGAACTGCACCTGCCGTCCCCAGGTCGGCGCGGTCATCCGCGCGAACGCGTACACGATCTTGAGGTTCGTCTCGTAGACCTCGTCCATCAGCTCGTTCGCGCCGCTCTGCGCGCCGAGCTCGATCTCCGCGTCGCGCACCGCCGGACCACCGGGATAAGCCTCGGCCGGGCGCTGGGTGAGCACTCCGTCGATCAGCCGCACCATCGCCTCGGCGCCCCGCGCCACGTGCGCGATCACGTGCCCGCGTGTCCAGCCGGGGAGAACCGAGGGCTCACGGAGGTCGGAGTCGGTGAGCGTGGCGAGCGTACCGGCGAACCGCTCCTGCGCCAGCGGGACGTTCGCGACGGCGGCGGGAAGGTCGTACGTCGACGTTGTCACCCGGCACATCCTGCCCTGGGTGGGACTCCCGTTGCAGTACTTCCGCGTCGACTGACGGGTAAATGTGAAGACCTACCTCGGTTCGCACCGAGGTAGGTCTTCGCGAACGGGGTTCGGTCAGTCGCGGGCGGATGCCCCACTGAGGACGGCCGGCTCCCGAGTGGACTCGGGTCCCACCGGCGGCGCGGACACGGTCTCCTTCAGGCCGAACCGGTCGTACACCTTCTTCAGCGGACGCGGTGCCCACCAGTTCGCGCGGCCGAGCAGCGTCATCGTGGCCGGCACCAGGAGGCAGCGGACGATCGTCGCGTCGACCAGCACCGCGACCACCAGGCCGACGCCGATCTGCTCGACGGTGCCGATGTCACCGAGCACGAAGCAGGAGAACACGATGACCATCGCGATCGCCGCCGAGGTGATGATCCCGCCGGTCCGCTGCAGACCGGCCCGGACCGCCGCGTCGTTGGACTTCCCGGAGTCGTACTCCTCCTTGACCCGGGCCAGCAGGAACGTCTCGTAGTCCATCGACAGCCCGAACGCGAACACGAAGATCACGATCAGGACGCCCGGATCGAGGCCGGGGTTGACCAGCAGGTCCAGCGGGTTGGCGCCCCAGCCCCACTGGAACGCCGCGATCATCGCGCCGAACGTGGCACCCATCGAGACCAGGTTCATCAGCAGGGCCTTGATCGGCACGATCACCGACCCGGTCATCAGGAACAGCAGCACGAACATCGCCAGCGCGATGACCCCGGCGGCCAGCGGCAGATCCCGCTTGTAGAGCTGCAACTCGTCGTAGAAGTACGCGGACTGGCCGGTCACCCACGACTCGCCACCGTCCGGACGGTCGGCTCGCAGCCGCTCCACCAGCTCCCGGGCGGCCGGCCCACTGGCGTCCCCCTTGGTGTCGATCCGCACCAGCGACGTGCCCGGACGCACCTGCTCGGCCTCGCCGATCCGACGCACCTCCGGATCGTCGGCGAAGCCGGCGGCCCACTGGTCGAGCGCGGCGGCGTCCATCCGGGCCACCACCGTGAGCGCGGGCGCCTCCTGGCGACCGAAGCGGGAGTCGAGCGTGTCGAGCACCCGGCGGGACTCGATCGAGGTCGGGATCTCGCCGATGCCCGGCGAGCTGATCTTGGCCGAGAACACCGGGATCGCGGCGACGAGCAGCACCAGCAGCGAACCGATCAGCACGACCACCGGACGACGCTGGACGGCCCTGGCGACCGCGGCGAACACACCGCGCTCCGGGTCGACGTGCCGGGCCTTGCGGAACCGGCGCGAACCGGCCGGGGTGATGCGACGGCCGATCAGCCGCAGCATCGCGGGGATCAGCGTCACCGCGGTGAGCATCGTGACCAGCGCGATCGAGATGCCTGCCGCGCCGATCGCCTGCATGAACGGCATCTGGACGACGACCAGGCCGGCGAACGCCGCCATCACCGTGAGCGCCGAGAACGCAACCGTCCGGCCGGCGGTCGCACCGGTGCGACCGATCGCCTCTTCCCGCAGCGCCAGCGGCAGGATCGGCTTGCCGACGCGCACCTTCTTGGACGCCAGGCCCGGACCGGCGGCGGCGACCAGCGTGGCCAGCTCCTCGCGGTACCGGGAGACCACCAGCAGGCCGTAGTCGATCGAGAGACCCAGTCCGAGCAGCGTGACGACGGTGACCGTGTCACTGCCCAACCCGACGAACTTCGAGAAGCCCCAGAGCGTCACCATCGCGGTGGCCACCGACGCGATCGCACCGATGACCGGCAGCCCCGCGGCGATGAACCCGCCGAACACGATCACCATGAAGACCAGCGTCAGCGGCAGCGAGATCAGCTCCGCAGTGGCCAGGTCGCTCTCCACCGCCTCGTTGATCTCGCGGCCGAGGAGCTGGTCGCCGCCGAGTTCGAGCTTCGCGCCCGACAGGCCGTCGTCCATCCGGTCGAGCCGCTTGCTCACCGCCTCGACGGACTCGTCCTCGACGTCGCTCTCCAGGTCCTTCTCGAAGTGGACGATGACCAGCACCGCCCGCTTGTCCTGGGAGATCAGCGCCGGACCGGCCGAGTACGGGGTGTCGACCCCGATCACCCCGGGCTCGTCGCGGACGTCCGCGGCGGCCTGCTCGACCGCGGACTTCGTCGCCGCAGCGTTCGGGTCGACCCGGTCGATGACCGCGATCACCGAGCCGCCCTCGGTCTCGGCTTCTTCCAGCACGTCCGAGCCGGTGACCGACTCGAACTTCACGTCGTTGCGGTCCTGGTCGAGAGAGTCGAACACTGGCCCGCTGGCGAACACACCGCCGACGATTGCGAGGACCCAGACAGCGACGACCAACAACCGGTGTCGGAAACAGAATCGGCTCAATCGACCGAACATCCGTGTACCCCTCCGTGCCCGCACCCCCGCCGGGCGCGTCGACGGGGTAAACCCTCGCGGAGTGGCCCCGTTGCGGGCATCCGGTAGCCCCCCTGATTCGACCCCGGGCTCCGGGGCGGTGGAGCCTAGGGGCGACCCCTAGTACCGAGGTATCGATACCGAAGTATGAGAGCGAGCAACGTAACGGGCCGATTAACTGGAGTCGGCCGGTTCCACAACGAACTCGCAACGACATCGTCCCTGCTCACCGCGCGTGAAATCAGGGTGCCTCGCTGGGATAGCCTCTGCGGGCATGAGTGATCCGTTGGCCTACTCCGACATCGTTCGGGCCCCGAAGGTACTTCTGCACGACCACCTCGACGGTGGGCTCCGCCCCCGGACGGTCGTCGAGCTGGCGGCCGAGACCGGGTACCGCGACCTCCCCACCACCGACGTAGACGAGCTCGGCGAGTGGTTCCGGGTGCAGGCCGACTCCGGTTCGCTGGTCCGATACCTGGAGACGTTCAGCCACACGGTCGGCGTTATGCAGACCAAGGACGCGTTGAGCCGCGTCGCCGCCGAGTGCGCGTACGACCTGGCGCTGGACGGCGTCGTGTACGCCGAGGTCCGGTTCGCGCCGGAGCTGCACATCGAGCAGGGGCTGGCGCTGACCGAGGTCGTGGACAGCGTCCTGCACGGGTTCGAGGCCGGTGCGGCGCAGGCCGCGGCCGAGGGCCACACGATCCGGATGGGGACGCTGCTGACCGCGATGCGGCACGCGGCCCGGTCGCGCGAGATCGCCGAGCTGGCGGTCGCCTACCGGGACGCCGGGGTCGCCGGGTTCGACATCGCCGGGGCGGAGGCCGGGTTCCCGCCCACCCGCCACCTCGACGCGTTCCAGTACATCAAGCGCGAGAACGGTCACTTCACGATCCACGCGGGTGAGGCGTTCGGGCTGCCGAGCATCTGGGAGGCGCTGCAGTGGTGCGGCGCGGACCGGCTGGGGCACGGCGTCCGGATCGTGGACGACATCGAGACCGGCGAGTCCGATCTGGCTGAGGTCGACCCCCGGGACGGCGTGGCGCGGCTCGGCCGGCTCGCGGCGTACGTCCGGGACAAGCGGATCCCGCTGGAGATGTGCCCGTCGTCGAACATCCAGACCGGCGCGGCAGCGTCGATCGCCGAGCACCCGATCGGGCTGCTGCGGGACCTGCGGTTCCGGGTCACGGTGAACACCGACAACCGGCTGATGAGCAACACGTCGATGTCGAAGGAGTTCACGCTGCTGTCCGAGGCGTTCGGGTACGGCTGGGCCGACCTGCGCTGGTTCACGGTCAACGCGATGAAGAGCGCGTTCCTGCCGTTCGACGAGCGGCTGCGGCTGATCGAGGACGTCATCAAGCCCGGCTACGAACAGTTGCTCGCTCCGTGAGTGCTCCGGCCGGGCTCGCGCAGCGGGCGGTTCTCCGGGTCTGGAGCGGGATCCTCTGGTTGTCGGTGGCGAGCGTGGCTGCCTGGGTGCTGGTCCGCGGTTTCGGGTACGACCATCGGACGCCGTTCGCGCAGCTGGTTTCGTTCACGCCGTACCTCGCGGTGGCGTCGCTGGTCCCGTTGGTGGCAGCGCTGGTCACCCGTGCGTGGCGGGTCGCGGTGGTGGCCGGGATTCTGGTCGCGGTGCTCGGGGCGTTCGTGGTGCCCAGGATGGTGCCCAGCGGGTCGCCGGACGGCGACCGGCTGACCGTGATGGCGTTCAACACGAAGATCGGCGTGGGTTCGGTCGAGGAACTGGCGGCGCTGATCCGGCGGGAGAAGCCGGACGTGCTGACCGTTCAGGAGCTGACGCCGGAGTGGGCGGCGAAGTTCGCGGCGCTGGAGCTGTTCCCGTACTCGGCGCAGCGTGCGTTGCCGGGCGCCGCAGGGACCGGGATCTGGGCGAAGTACCCGTTGACCGATGCGCGGACGGTCGACCCGAAGTCGGGGTTCGATCAGACGTTCGCGGTGCTCCGCCGGCCGGGGAAACCGGCGGTGGAGGTGGTGAGCGCGCACCCGCGTCCGCCGGTGATCCGGACCGACGACCTGGGGTCGCCGCGTCGATGGGTCGGTGACCTGGAACGGCTGCCCGCGGCGTCGGACTCCGGGCCGGTGCGGGTGATGGCAGGCGACTTCAACGCGTCGTTCGACCACTCGCCGTTCCGGGACCTGGTCGATACCGGCTACGTGGACGCCGCGGTCGAGGTCGGCAAGGGTCTGGTGCCGACCTGGCCGATGAACGGTAACCACGCGCCGCCGGTGACGATCGACCACGTGCTGGTTGATTCGCGCGGCGACGCCTCGTCGTTCGACGCCTACACGATCGCCGGCAGCGACCACCGAGCCATCGTCACCGACCTGGTGTTGCCGTCCTAGCGGCTCACTCGGCGGGGATCATCACCCAGGCGATGAGGTAGATCAGGAACTGGGGGCCGGGGAGCAGGCAGGAGATCAGGAAGATCAGGCGGACGGTGTTGGAGGAGAGGCCGAATCGACGGCCGAACGCCGCGCACACCCCGGCGATCCACCGGTCGTTCCGCGGACGGGCGAGGCGACGGCCGTAGGACACCGACGACATGGTGAGCACCTTTCTTGAGATCGGGCGGCGGATTGCCGCGCCGATATCAAATGTGCTACCGGGTTCGGTTCGAAACGTCCGTCGTGAGCATGATTCCGGCATCCGGGGCAACCCGGGGGCTCGACGCCCCGTTGCTCAGGGCTGCTACTGCCCCTACTGCTCGAAGATTCCGAAGACGTTCCCGGCCGGGTCGCGGAAGCGGGCGGTCACCTCGGGAGCGTCCGCTCCGATCGGCTGGATCACCTCGCCGCCGTGCTGCACCAGCGCCGCGATCGTCTTCTCGACGTCGTCCACCATGATGTAGATCAGCAGCCCCGGCTCGGACGCCGGCGGCCGCCCGGTGACCCAGACACCGCTGACCTCGCCGACCGTGTCGTCGAATGCCAGCGCTCCATCACCTCGCCGACGTAGAGCCCACCCGAAGACCCGGCTGTAGAAGTCCGCCGACTGCCGCACGTCGAGGGCCGGGATCTCGAGATAACTGAGCTTGCCGTTGGCCAATGTGGGCATCGCTGCTCCGTAACCGTCGTTTTCGGACCGGACACCCGTAAGTGTGCCGTTGTATGCGGTGTATCGGGCGACGTCGCCCATGAAGTCCCGTGAAATAGCGACGTTCTCGGCTCACTCACGTATGCAGGCTCCGTTCGGCTCAGGTCCGGACGGGACGAAGCCGCAGAACGGTACCGGGGGACGCCTGCGCGGCCAGCCACAGATCGTCCGGATCGACCACACCGATCACCGGGTAGCCCCCGGTAACCGGATGATCGGCGAGGAACAGCACCGGCCCGGACGGTGGGATCTGTAGCGCGCCGGCCACCATGCCCTCGCTCGGCAGCTCGTCGTCGATCGCGCGGGGGAGCGGCGGTCCGTCGAGCCGGGCGCCGACTCGGTCGCTGCGCGGCGTCACCGTCCAGGCCGCGGTGTAGAGGGCGTCGACGGCCTCCGGGGTGAACCAGTCCTCGCGCGGCCCCGGGTACACCCGGAGCACCGGCTCCGCCGGGATCGGCGGCTCGACCACCCGGCGAGCGGCGTCGGCCGCCCACACGCCAGCGAGGTCCAGCTCCGCGTCCGACGCCCAGGCCTCGTCGCGCGTCGGGCCGGCTCCGGGCACGCGCGGGGCGGTGAAGATTTCGGTGCCGAGCGGCAGCTGGTCACCGTTGCGCAGCGGCGCCGGTCCGAGCCCGGACAGCGTGTCGGTGCTGCGGCTGCCGAGCACCGGCTCGACCGCGATGCCACCGGCGACGGCCAGGTACGCGCGGACGCCTGCCCGGGCGGCGTCCACCCGGAGTTCAGCACCGGCGGGGACGCCCACCGCAGCACCGTGCGGCATCACCAAACCGTCCACCGACAGCGGGCAGCGTGCGCCGGTGAGCGCGATCACGACGTCCGCAGAGGGAACGGCCACCAGACCGCCCACGGTCACCTCCAGCGCCGCCGCGAACGCGGCGTTGCCGACGAGCGTGTTCGCGCGCGACAGCGCGGGCAGGTCCAGCGCACCGGACCGCGGGACGCCGACGTGGGCCCAGCCGGTCCGGCCACGGTCCTGGACGGTGGTGAGCGGACCCGCGGTCCGGATCGTCAGCACGGGACGAACCGAACTCGGTCGCCGGGGGAGAGGAACGCGGGCGGATCGGCGGTGGCGTCCCAGAGGGTCTGCTCGGTGTGCCCGATCAGCTGCCAGCCACCCGGCGACGGCCGTGGGTAGACGCCGGTGAACTCCCCGGCCAGCCCGACCGCACCGGCCGGGACCCGGGTGCGCGGCTCGCTGCGGCGTGGCACCCGCAGCGGGTCGGGGAGGCCGGTGAGGTAACCGAAGCCGGGCGCGAACCCGGTGAACGCAACCGTGTAGACCGCGCCGGTGTGCAGCGCGACGACGTCGTCGGTTCCGACGCCCGCGCGTGCCGCCACGTCGTCCAGGTCGGGTCCGTCGTAGTGGACCGGGATCGTCAGCTCCCGGCCCGCCTGCAACGACGCCTCATCCGGACGCCAGTCGGCCGCCCACCGCAGGTCAGGGGCGTACCCCGGGCTCATCCGCACGAGAACCGTCCGCGCGCCCGGCACGACGTCCTCGACGCCGGGCAGCGCGCGCCGGACGATCTCCGCACGCAGCGCCGCCGGATCGGGGGTGTCGATCAGCTCGGCGTCCCGACCCATCCGGGCTGGTCGGCTCAGTCGTGCCACTCGACGGACGAGGAGATGCGGCCGATGACGCTCCGCCAGGCCAGTGCGGCCTGCTCGGCGCCGATCTTCTTGAGCTTGCGGCGGCCGAAGAAGCCCTTCGCGCGCAGTGCCTCGTCCAGGTCGTCCAGCGGGCTGCCGGACGCCAGGACGGCCTCGACCTCGGTGAGGTGCAGCGCGTACGCCAGGTCGCGGGCCAGCTCGCCGGCGCCGATGATCAGGTCGCGCTCCCAGACGTCCCGGCCACCGCGCAGGTTGTCGACGACGAGGTCGAGCTCGTAGCGGTCCTCGTCGTCGGGCACGACCAGGTCGGGCGTGATCGTCTCGACCAGCTCGGCCCAGCTCTCGCTGCCGGCCAGGTCGTGGACGGCGGGGGACTTCACGAACGCGACCAGCGACTCGGCGTCGCGGAAGAGGTGGAGCGTGCCGTTGGTGGCGAGGAAGACGGCTTCCTCCTCGCCGGCGGCGACGCGGGCCCGGCCGGGCTGCTCGTCGTCCCCGGTGACCTCGTCTTCGTCGTCCTCGAAGTCTTCGTCGTCGAAGTCGCGGGCCCGCCGGTCGCGGACGTCCTCGTCGTCTTCGTCGTCTTCGTCGTCGAGGTCCGCCGCGCCGCGACGGCTGCGACGGTCGGTCTCGTCGTCTTCGTCCTCGTCGTCGTCCGCGTCGGCGCGCTTCCCGCGGGGAGCGTCCTCGTCCTCGTCTGCGTCGTCCGGGTCGTCCTCTTCCGCGGCCGCGAGCGCCTCGGCTTCGAGTTCCTCGTCGAGTTCGTCCTCGGGCTCTTCCTCGACGACGCGGTACTGCCGCAGCGTCAGGCCCACGCCGCCGCGTGGCAGCGCGATCTCGACCGGGTCGATTCCGAGCGCGGCCCAGTACTCCGCCACGCGCTCCGTGCGTTCGCCGTCGCCGGCCTCGTCGGACGCATCGTCCTCGGGGGCCTCGGGCGCGTCGTCGTCAGTCACCGCGTCCTCACGCGGTTCGACGTCCTCCGGGTGCCTGCCCGCCACGGCTCCTCCTGGGTGCGGCCGATTCGTCCGCGTCTACCTTAGGGCCGACGCGCCGCACAGTGGCGAGCGCCACCCGACGTTTCAGCTGTCGTCGTTGTCGACCACCAGTTGCGGTTCGCCGTCGTCCCACCAGGCGGCGATCGCGGTCGACTTTCCGGGGCCGTTGAACGAGATCTGCACTCGCGTCGGGCTCAGCTGTTTCACTTCCGGTGTGTAACCCGTTTCCGGATACGCATCAATAACGATGACTTTGTTGCTGTTCCACTGGATTTTCGCCCAGCCGCCATCGGTCGAGACCGTGCTGAGGTAGTTCAGCAGCCCGTCCTGATCCTCCCACGTCTGCGGCTTGGGGGACGCTTCGTTGCTGGTCTGTACCGTCGGTTGCGGCGACGGGCTGCGCGTCGTACCGGCTGCGGGAGGCGGACCGGTCGCTCGGGGTGACGCACTTTTCAGTTCAGCTACGGAAAGTGGTTTTGCCCGATCTGGGACGGCGGCATAAAGGACGAGGCGAACGCCAAACCACGAAACGGTCACTGCTAAGGCGGTGGTACCAAGCCAAAGCAAGGTGAGCCGTACCGCACGAGGCATACCGTCCATCCTTTCATCGGGCTACCGTGCCGGACATGCCGACCGTGTTGCTCGTCGAGGACGACCCCACGATCCGTAGTGCCCTTGTACGGTCTCTGTCAAAGGCGGGCCACGTGGTCCGCGCTGTGGGAACCGCTCTGGACGCACTACGGGAAGTCACGTCAGCGCGTCCCGACGTAGTGATCCTCGACCTAGGACTACCCGACTTGGACGGTGCGGACGCATTGCGTATGTTGCGAGGCGTTTGTGATGTTCCGGTGGTGGTGGCGACTGCCCGTGACAACGAGCGGGAAATCGTCCGTCTGTTGAACTCCGGTGCCGACGACTACCTCGTCAAGCCGTTCTCGTTCGAGCACCTCACCGCGCGGATGACCGCCGTGCTCCGGCGGAGCAGCCCGGGTGAGGTCCGGCGGGACCCGACGCTCACCGTCGGTGGTCTCCGGATCGACCTGAACCGCCGGGAGGCGGTGCTCGACGGCACTCCGCTCGACCTGGCGCGGCGAGAGTTCGACTTGCTCGCCTACCTGGCCGCCCGGCCGGGCACGGTGGTGAGTCGCCGGGAGCTGGTCGAGGCCGTTTGGCGCCAGCCCGCGGTCGGTGGTGACCAGACGATCGATGTGCACCTGTCCTGGTTACGCCGCAAGCTAGGAGAGACCGCGGCTGCCCCGCGGTACCTGCGGACCGTTCGTGGGGTAGGTGTGAAGCTCGTGGATCCCACATGAGACCGGGCAACCGATGAGGCGGGCCCTCGCGCTGGTCGCGCTCGCGACCACGTCGATGGTCTCGTTGGCCTTCGTCGTGCCCCTGCTCCTGGTCGTGCATCAGATCGCCCGCGACCGGGCGATCACGGATGCCCAGCGCCAGGCGGACTCGGTGGTGACGTTGCTCGCCGGGACGAACGTCGCCCAGAGCATCGAGGACGCACTGGCGACGGTTCCGGCGTGGAAGCAGGACAGCCTGGCCGTGCACTTACCGGGCCAGGCGGCGATCGGGACCACCCGCGCGAAACCCGCTGATATCCGGCTCGTCCGGAGCCGCGTCGACGAATCGATCACCGCCGACGTCGACGGTGGTGTCGTCTACCTGCGTCCGACCACGCTCTCGTCCGGCGACGACGTCGCGGTCATCGAGGTGTTCGTGCCGTCCGAAGCGCTGAGCCGGGGGGTCACCGGTGCGTCGGTGGCGCTCATCCTGGTCGCGCTGGGGCTGGTCGTCGGATCGGTGGTGGTCGCCGACCGGCTGGCCGCAAAGGTCGTCGGTGCGACCAGGAACTTGGCGGCGGTCGCCCGTGCGTTCGGTGACGGCAACCTGGAGGCCCGGGTCGAACCGTCCGGGCCGCGGGAGTTGTCCGACGCCGGTGTGTCGTTCAACCAGATGGCCGACCGCGTCGTCGCCACGCTCGACGCCGAACGCGAGCTCGCCGCCGACCTCTCGCACCGGCTCCGAACGCCGCTGACCGCGCTCCGCCTGGACGCCGAGGCGCTGGACGACGGTGTTGACGCCGCCCGGATCCGCGAGGCCGTCGCAACGCTGGAGCGCGAGGTCGACGTCATCATCCAGACCGCGCGCCGTCCGCTCTCCGAGCGCGGCCCGGAGTGGTGCGACCTCGCCGAGGTCGTCGCCGACCGCGTCGACTTCTGGGGCGCGCTCGCGGAGGACGAGCACCGCGACTGCCGGCTGTCAGGCGTCGGGCGGCGGGTTCCGGTCGGAGTGTCCCGCACCGAGCTGGTCTCGATCGTCGACGTGCTGCTGGGTAACGTGTTCCGGCACACCGCGCCGGGCGTGGCGTTCGCGGTCAGCGTGCTGATGCTGCGCGGGCCGGTGGCCGCGCTGGTGATCGAGGACGCCGGTACCGGCATCCGGCATCCGCGGATGGCGGTGCGGCGGGGGAACAGCGGCGGCGGCTCAACCGGCCTCGGCCTGGACATCGTGCGCCGGGTGGCGGAGGCGGCCGGGGGCTCGATCCGGATCGACACCAGCCCGATGGGCGGGGCGCGAATCCGCGTTGACCTGGCCATGCTCGACCCGGCGGTGTTCGGTCACCTGGGTCGCGGCGGAGTGATGCCGAACCGGGAGGACGCCGACCGGTCGTGGCCTGATGTGCCTCGTGGGGCGGGTGATTATCGGCCGCTGCACCGGGCGGTCGGGGCGCTCCGAGCGATGCGGAAGACACGGGTTAACTCGCGGTCAGAGAGACCTTAACGAAACCTCAAGGGGCTTCCCGCTGGTCAGCGGCCCATCGTAACGTTCTGTTGTCAGACACCCGCGAACCGACGCCGACCCCCCGGGCGCCGGACGCAGCCAAAGCGCGGTGGGACGAGGCAGGCAAGGGCCCCCCGTCCCACCGCGTGGTCTTTTGTGGGCGGCCCGCTGAGAACGACGAGGACAGGCGAGCGAGCCTCCTTATGACGGGCCCCCTAATGTCACGGCGTCGGCTCGCTCGACTGCCCTCGACGCTCTCAGCGGGCTCCAGGTCAGAACAAGGCGCCTGCGGCCTCTCCCGCTCAGGTGAAAGTTGGCCACCTGTCGATGGGTGGTCAAATTCCTACGGGGTGCCAGACGGTCTTTGTCTCGGTGAACGTGGTTAGGCGGCTCAGGGGTGGGTCGGCGGTGAAATCTTCGGCCGGGTCGGGGCGGCGGACGCGCTTGAGGTTCGCCGCGGCCAGGGCCTCCCACTCCGCGGCCTGCTCGGCGTCGGCGCCGGTGAGGTCGATGCCCCGCACCTCCTCGTGCGACGCCAGCCACGAGCCGAGCTCGGCCGCCTGACCGGTCAGCACGTTCACGACGCCGCCGGGCAGGTCGGACGTCGCCAGCACCTCGGCCAGCGTCACCGCCGCCAGCGGATGCTCAGAGCTCGCCAGCACCACGCACGTATTGCCGGTCGCGATCACCGGTGCGACGACGCTCACCAGCCCGAGCAGCGGCGCGGCCGGCGGCGCCAGCACCGCGACCACCCCGGTCGGCTCCGGCGTCGAGAGGTTCAGGTACGGCCCGGCGACCGGGTTCGTGGCGCCCACGACCTGCGCGTACTTGTCGGCCCACCCGGCGTAGAAGACCCAGCGGTCGACGGCGGCGTCCACGGCGGCCTCCGCGTCGGCGCGCGGGCCGCCCAGCTCGTCGGCGAACTGCGCCCGCCGGCCCTCGAGCATCTCGGCGACCCGGTACAGGATCTGGCCCCGGTTGTACGGCGTCCGCGCGGCCCAGCCGCCGAACGCCTTGGCCGCTGCGACGACCGCGTCCCGGACGTCCTTCCGGGAAGCCCGCGCCACGTTCGCCACGAACGCCCCCTCCGCGTCGACGACCGGGTACGTGCGTCCCGACTCACTGCGGGGGAACGCACCACCGATGTACAGCTTGTACGTCTTCCGGACGCTCAGCCGGGCCGACGGCGCCAACGCGGCGAGCCGGCTCGCCATCCCCACGCGCGGCGGCGCGGCGGGCGAGGTCGGCAGCGCGTCCGCCGACACGCCCTTCGTCACGACGGTCTCCGTCCGCGAGGCCGATGCCTGGCGACCGCCGCCACGCCTGGCGGGCGCGGCGGGCGCGGCCTTGCGTGCGGTGGTGCGCTTCGTGGGGCGGGCGGCACCGGATTTCGCCTGCGGCCGGGCGTCGCCATCGTTGTTCGGCTGGGTCATCGGACGTAGGCCTCCAGGCCGTGGCGACCGCCCTCGCGGCCATAACCGGACTCTTTGTAGCCGCCGAACGGCGACGCCGGATCGAACTGGTTGAACGTGTTGGCCCACACCACGCCCGCGCGCAGCTTGTCTGCCATCCAGAGGATCCGGGAGCCCTTTTCGGTCCAGATCCCTGCCGACAGCCCGTACGGCGTGTTGTTGGCCTTCTCAACGGCTTCCGCGGGCGTCCGGAACGTCAGCACGGACAGCACCGGGCCGAAAATCTCCTCCCGGGCGATCCGGTGCGCCTGTGACACGCCGGTGAACACGGTCGGCGCGAACCAGAACCCACGGTCGGGTAGCTCACACGGCGGCGACCAGCGCTCGGCGCCCTCGGCCTCGCCCGCAGCCGTCAGTTCCTCGATCCGCGAGAGCTGCGCCGCGGAGTTGACCGCCCCGACGTCCGTGTTCTTGTCCAGCGGGTCGCCGACCCGCAGCGTCGCCATCCGCCGACGCAGCGCGGCCAGCACCTCGTCGGCCACCGACTCCTGGACCAGCAGCCGGGAACCGGCGCAGCAGACGTGCCCCTGGTTGAAGAAGATCCCGTCGACGATCCCCTCGACCGCCTGGTCGATCGGCGCGTCGTCGAAGACGATGTTCGCGGCCTTGCCGCCCAGCTCCAGCGTCAGCCGCTTGCCGGATCCGGCGACCGCGCGCGCGATCTCCCGCCCGACGTCGGTCGAGCCGGTGAACGCGACCTTGTTGATGCCGGGGTGCGTGACCAGCGCGCGGCCAGTCTCGCCGGCCCCGGTGACGATGTTGACGACGCCCGGCGGCAGGTCGGCCTGCTGACAGACCTCCGCGAACAGCAGCGCGGTCAGCGGCGTGGTCTCGGCCGGCTTGAGCACGACGGTGTTGCCGGTGGCCAGCGCCGGCGCGATCTTCCAGGCCAGCATCAGCAGCGGGAAGTTCCACGGGATGACCTGCCCGGCGACACCGAGCGGCCGGGGTGCGGGACCGAGGCCCGCGTAGGACAGCTTGTCGGCCCAGCCCGCGTAGTAGAAGAAGTGCGCGGCGATCAGCGGCAGATCGACGTCACGGGACTCGCGGATCGGCTTGCCGTTGTCGAGCGACTCCAGCACCGCGAACTCACGGGCCCGTTCCTGCAGGATCCGCGCGATCCGGAACAGGTACTTCCCCCGTTCGCGACCCGGCATCGACCCCCAGACCGTCTCGAAGGCGTTCCGGGCCGCGGCGACCGCCCGGTCCACGTCCGAAGAGTCCGCCGACGCGACCTCGGCCAGCACCTCCTCGTCCGCCGGGTTGACGGTCTTGAAGACACCGCTGCCGTCGGTGAACTCGCCGTTGATGAACAGCCCGTAGTTCGGGCGGATCGAGACGACGTCACGAGATTCGGGTGCGGGCGCGTATTCGAACATGCTCAGTCCAGGGTCACGTGGTCGGAGCCGGCGTAGTGGCCGGTGGCGATCTTGCGGCGCTGCAGCAGGACGTCGTTGAGCAGGCTGGACGCGCCGAAGCGGAACCAGTCGGGGTCGAGCCAGTCGGGCCCGGTGATCTCGTTGACCATCACCAGGTACTTGATCGCGTCTTTCGCGGTGCGGATGCCGCCGGCGGGCTTCATCCCGACCTGGCGCCCGGTCGCGACCCGGAAGTCGCGGCACGCCTCGAGCATCACCAGCGTCACCGGCAGCGTCGCCGCGGGCGACACCTTGCCGGTCGACGTCTTGATGAAGTCGGCCCCGGCCAGCATCGCCAGCCAGGAGGCCCGGCGCACGTTGTCGTAGGTGACGAGTTCGCCGGTCTCCAGGATCACCTTGAGGTGCGCGTCGCCGCAGGCCCGCTTCACCGCGACGATTTCCTCGAACACCTGGCCGTAGCGGCCGGAGAGGAACGCGCCACGGTCGATCACCATGTCGATCTCGTCAGCGCCCGCGGCGACGGCGGCCCTGGTGTCGGCGAGCTTCACCTCGCGCGGTGCCCGGCCGGACGGGAACGCGGTGGCCACGGCGGCAATGTGAACACCGGAGCCGCGCAGAGCGTCCACCGCGTCCGGAACCCGGTCACCGTAGACGCAGACCGCAGCCACCGGCGGGGCGTCGTCGCCCGGGTGCAGCGCCTTGGCGCACAGCGCCCGGACCTTCCCGGGCGTGTCGGCGCCTTCCAGCGTCGTCAGGTCGATCATCCGGATCGCCAGGTCGAGCGCGTAGACCTTGGACGACGTCTTGATCGAGCGGGTGCCGAGGCGAGCCGCGCGCGACTTGGCGCCGACCTCGTCCACACCGGGGAGGCCGTGCAGGAACCGCCGGAGCGCGACTTCGGAGCGGGTGACGTCGCGGAGCGAATCGGTGCTGTCGGCACTGTCGACGCCCGGCCCGGCGGACGCGGTAACAGACATGCCGACGATCCTACGCAGCGCGTGACCGGCCCGGTCAGGGCAACTTACACCTGTCGACGGTGCGGACGCCCGGCGCGAGTTGCCGGACGCCGGGTGACGGATCAGCCAACGGCGCGCGCCGTTACGTGAAGGGCCGGTGAAGCGTGCGCCGGAGGCCCCTACGGGGTGCCCCTGATCCCTACCGTCGACCGCAACCCGCGGCCCGACGAGCGAAGGAGGCGGGCATGCCCGACCCGGCGGCCCTCCGCATCGCGCACTTCTCCGACACGTTCCTGCCGCGTCGGGACGGCGTGATCACGTCGATCCGGACGCTGGCCGGCGCGCTCGGTAGCCGGGGGCACGAGAGCGTGTTGTTCGCGCCGGGCTATCCGGACGCGACGCCGGTCGGGTTCCCGGTCGTCGGGCTGTCATCGGTGCCGTGCGGTGTGGCCGACCTGCGGCTGGCGACCTGGCCGCGGTCGCGGAGCGTCGAGCGAGTCGCCGATGCCGCACCGGACCTGGTGCACGTCCACACCCCCGGCCCGGCGGGGCTGCTCGGCGTACTGGCCGCGCAGCGACTCGGGCTGCCGCTGGTGCAGACCTACCACACCGACCTGCACGCCTACCTGGAGGCGTATCGGATCCCGACGACCGCGCTCCGGGTTCTGCTGACCGCGTACCGGCGGCGCCTGGGAGTCGACGCCTCACCGGCGCCGCGCCGTGGCTTACGGGTGGTGCGCGGCGCGGCAGGCGCGTGGCGTCCGGAGCGTCGGTCGGCTGCCCGCGGCGGCTTGCTCGACGCGGCGAACGCCGCGTTCTTCGCCGGCACCGACGTGGTCGTGGTGCCGACCGGGGCGGTGCTGCGCCGGTCGGCGCTGCCGGTGGACCCGGCGCGGATCGTCTCGGTGCCGACCGGGGTCGCGCCGCGGGCGGTGGCCGCCGATGCCGGCCGCGGCTTCCGGGACCGGTACGGCATTCCGGCGGACGCTCCGCTGGTGCTGTTCGTCGGCCGGGTGAACCGGGAGAAGAACGTCGAAGCGCTGCTCGCCGCGGTCGCCGAGGTGGCCGTCGCGCTGCCGACCGTGCGGGTGGCGCTGGTCGGGGCGGTGTACGAGCAGCGGTGGCTCGCCGGGCTTCTGCGGACGCACGGCGTCGGTGACCGGGTGGTGATCACCGGGCAGCTCCCGGCCGCCGCGGTCGCGGAGGCGTACGCGGCCGCCGACGTGTTCGCGTTCCCGTCGCTCACCGACACCCAGGGCCTGGTGCTCCAGGAGGCCGCGCTGGCCGGGGTGCCGGTCGTGATGGCCGACTCGGTCCTGCACGCGCACGGGCCGCTCGCGGGCGCGGCGGTGTGCGCGTCCGGTGATGGGTTCGCCGCCGCGATCACCGCGGTGCTGTCCGACGGCGAACTGGCGACCCGGACCGCCGTGGCCTGTCGAACCGCCGCACTGCGGCACACGCCGGAGGCGTACGGCTCCGCGATCGAGGCGGTGTACCGCCGTGCGCTGGCCGAGCGGCGCGCTCCCCTCCCCCTGCGAGCGACCGCCTGACCTTTGGGTTGTGGCTGGTGAACGGGTACCTTCGCGTCGTGCAGACCCTTGTCGTCGATCACCCGCTCGCCGCTGCCCGCCTCACCACGATGCGCGACGCGCGCACCGAGCCGGCGGTTTTCCGTGCCGCGCTGCGTGAGCTGACCCTGATGCTGGTCTACGAGGCCACCCGATCCATCGAGATCGAGCAGTACCCGATCCACACCCCGGTCGCGCGCACCAACGGCACCCGGCTGGCCAACCCGCCGCTGCTCGTGCCGGTGCTGCGGGCCGGTCTCGGGATGGCCGAGGCGGCGTTCGGGCTGCTGCCCGAGGCGTCGATGGGGTTCGTGGGCCTCGCGCGGGACGAGGAGACGTTCCAGCCGCGGGCGTACATGGAGTCGCTGCCGGAGAACCTGACCGGGCGCCCGGTGTTCGTGCTGGACCCGATGCTGGCCACCGGCGGGTCGCTGCAGCACTGCGTCGGGCTGCTCACCCAGCGCGGCGCCAGCGACGTGACCGTGATCTGCGCGCTGGCCGCGCCGGAGGGGCTGCGGCGCCTGGAGGAGGCCGACCTGCCGATCCGGGTGGTCACCGCGAGCATCGACGAGCGGCTCAACGACTCGGCGTACATCGTCCCCGGGCTCGGTGACGCGGGCGACCGGCAGTTCGGCTCCGTCTGAGGGGTCAGACGCCGAGGGCCGCCGCCACCTCGGCCCGTAGCGCCGCGAGGTGCTCGGCGGCGGCCCCCCGTGCGGTGTTCACTCCGCGGGATACCGGTTCCACGACTTCCAGGTACGCCTTGAGCTTGGGTTCGGTGCCCGACGGACGGACGACCACCCGCACGCCGGGCGCCCGGAGCGTCAGCACGTCGGCGTCGGGCAGCCGGTCGTGCACCTCGGTGATCGCGCGCCCGAGCAGGGTGGTCGGCGTTGCGGAACGGATCCGCGCCATCATGTCCGCGATCTCCCGCAGGTCGTCCACCCGCACCGACAGCTGCGACGTCGCGTGCAGCCCGAACTCCACGGCCAGTTCGTCCAGCCGGTCGGTGAGCGTCCGCCCGCGTGCCTTCAGCTCCGCGGCCAGGTCGGCGATCGCGAGCGCGGCGCCGATCCCGTCCTTGTCCCGGACGACGCCCGGCGCCACGGCGTACCCGAGCGCCTCCTCGTAGCCGAACGCCAGGTCGTCGGCCGCGCGGACGATCCACTTGAAGCCGGTCAGCGTCTCGGCGGCGCGCGCGCCCCGGGCCGGCGCCAGCGTGCTCAGCAGCGACGACGACACGATCGTCGTCGCGAACGTGCCCCGGACGCCGTGCCGCAGCAGCGAATCCGCCAGCAGCGCCCCCACCTCGTCGCCGTGCAGCAGCCGCCAGCCGCTCGGTGACGGCACCGCGACCGCGCACCGGTCGGCGTCGGGGTCGTTCGCGATCGCGATGTCGGCCCCGATCGACGTCGCCAGCGCCACCAGTTCGTCCACGGCCCCCGGCTCCTCCGGGTTGGGGAACGCGACGGTCGGGAACGCCGGGTCCGGCTCGGACTGGGATGCGACCACGGACGGTGGTGCGAACCCGGCTGCGGCGAACGCCCGCTCCAGCACCTCCCGGCCCACCCCGTGCAGCGGCGTGTAGGCCACCGCGAGCGCCGCGCGCCGGGCGTCCGCCGCCGGATCGGCACCCAGCACGGCCTGCACCGTCGCCGCCACGTACTCGTCGACCAGCAGCTCTTCGACCTGCTGCGCGGCCGTTCCGAGCGGCACCGCCGCCAGCTGCTCGACCGCGCGGATCCGCTCTTCGATCTCCTTGTCGGCGGGCGGCACGATCTGCGCGCCGTCGGACAGGTAGACCTTGTAGCCGTTGTCGCCCGGCGGGTTGTGGCTCGCCGTGACCATGACGCCCGCTGCGGCGTCCAACCGGCGGACCGCGTACGCCAGCACCGGCGTCGGCAGCGGCCTCGGCAGCACCAGGGCGGCCCGGCCCGCGCCGGTGACCACCGCAGCCGTCTCGGCCGCGAAGTCGGCGCTGCCGCGGCGAGCGTCGTACCCGATGACCACCGGACCGTCGGCCTGCCGGTCGTCCAGATAGGCGCAGAGACCCGCCGCAGCCGCCCGCACCACCGCACGGTTCATGCCGTTCGGCCCGGCCCGCACCGGGCCACGGAGGCCCGCGGTCCCGAACGTCAGCGGGCCGGCGAACCGGTCGGCGAGGTCGTTCAGAGACCCGGGAAGTCCGGCCAGCACCGCTTGGAGCTCGGCGCGCGTGACCGGATCGGGATCGTCGGCGATCCAGGTTTCGGTGCGGTGCCGCAGAGCGGCCACCTCGTGGCCGGTCCAGCCGGACGTTTCGGTCATGTGTCCATCGTGCCCACCCTGCTGACCGGCCACGCGACCGGGTCGGCATTCCGGAACTCGTGATGACGAGGGGCCGCGAAAGACCCGTGCGCTGATTACGCTGGCCCGGATTGACCCCTACTGAGGGGGCAGGCAGGGTCCCGCGTCTCGCGGGACGGTGGGTGGAGGGAATCTATTCGGTCGGACGGGACACGCGGGAGGAGTTCGTGCTGTTGCGGCAGGTGGCAGGCCAGTGATCCCGACTAATCCGACGACTGACGCAGGTTCGATGTTTCGTGCTGCACGGGACTTCTTGATCGAGACGGCGACGGATTACACAAGGGCGATCAATCAGTTCGCTTGGCCCCGTTTCAGCGCATTCAACTGGGCTCTGGACTGGTTCGACGGCGTCCTCGCTACCGAACACGCCGACGACCGTGCGCTGTGGATCGTCGATGCCGCAGGCGCCGAACAGAGCTGGACGTTCGCCGAACTGTCGGCGCGGTCGGACCAGGCGGCCTGCTGGTTGCGCGGCCACGGCGTGCGACGCGGCGACCGGGTCCTGGTGCAGCTCGGCAACCAGGTCGAACTCTGGGAAACGCTGCTCGCGCTGATGAAGCTGGGCGCGGTCGCGGTCCCGACGTCGCCGCTGCTACCGCCTGCCGACGTCGCCGGGCGGGTGAGCCGCGCCGACGTCGGTCACGTGGTCGTGCGCGCCGACCGGACCGCCGGCCTGAGCTCGCTGCCGCCCGCACTCACCCGGATCGCGGTCGGGCGACCGGCCGACGGGTGGCTCGACTACGGCGACTGCCGGCACGAGACCGGCCCGTTCACTCCGGACGCCGTGACGCGCCCTGACGACCCGCTGCTGATCCTGTTCACGCCCGGCACCACCGGGTGGGCGAAGGCGATCGTGCACACCCACGTCTCGTACCCGGTCGGGCACCTGACGACGATGTACTGGGCGGGCCTCCGCCCCGGTGACGTCCACCTGAGCGTGTCGTCGCCGGGCTGGACCAAGCACCTGTGCGGCAACGTCTTCACGCCGTGGAACGCGGCCGCCTGCATCCTGGTGTACGCCGCGCCCCAGCCCTCGCCAGGAACACTGCTCGGGCTGATGGAGCGCTGCGGGGTGTCGACGATGTGCGCTCCGCCGAAGGCATGGCGGACGATCGCCGCGAGCGAGCCGGAGCGCTGGCGCGGACGGCTGCCGCGGCTGCGGGAACTCGTGACGATCAGCGAGCCGGTGAGCCCGGCCGTCGTGCACCAGATCCGGCGCGCCTGGGGCCTGACCGTCCGCGAGGGTTACGGGCAGTCGGAGGCCACCGCGCTGGTCGCGCACACGCCGGAGCAGCCGGTGACGCTGGGTGCGATGGGGCGTCCGCTGCCGGGCTGCCCGGTGGTGCTGGTCGACCCGGTCAGCGGTTACCCAGCTGCGCCGGGCGAGGAGGGCGAGATCTGCCTCGACCTGGCGCGGCGTCCGTTGGGGCTGATGGCGCATTATCTGGACGCCGTGGAGCCGGTGGTCGCGGGGCGAACCACCGTGCCGGACGGGCGGTACTACCGCACCGGGGACGTGGCGGTCGCCGACGAACTGGGCTTCCTGCGGTACCTGGGCCGGGTCGAAGATGTGTTCTCCAGCGCCGACCATCGGATCTCGCCGGTCGAGCTGGAGGGGGTGCTGGTCGAGCACGAAGCGGTCGGGGAGGCGGCGGTGGTCCCGACGCCCACCGCCGCCGACGCGCTGCCGAAGGCGTACATCGACCTGGCCGAGGGGTACCGGGCCGGGCCGGAGACCGCACGGGCGATCCTGCGGTACGCGCGCTCGCACCTGCCGCCATACCAGCGGGTGCGGCGGCTGGAGTTCGGGCCGCTGCCGCGCACGGTCTCCGGCAAGGTGCGCCGCATCGAGCTGCGCAACCGGGAACGAGCCGGCCACCGCCGCCCGAACGAGTACCGAGACGAGGACTTCCCGGAGCTCCGCGACTGATCCCTGCCTCCCAGGCGCCGTTGAGCGGATTGCATTTGGAAGGGCCAGAGGTCTTCCAAATGCAATCCGCCCGCGCGGTCAGGCTCGGGTGATCAGTTCGCCGAGGAGGCTGCCCATTCGGGTTGCCGATGCCTGGCCGGCTTCGATGACCTCGTCGTGGGAGAGCGGCTTGCCCGCCAGCCCCGCCGCCAGGTTGGTGACGAGCGACAGCCCGAACACCTCGGTGCCGCGAGCACGGGCGGCGATGGCCTCCAGCGCGGTCGACATCCCGACCAGGTCAGCGCCGAGCGTCCGGAGCATGCGGATCTCGGCGGGCGTCTCGTAGTGCGGTCCGGGCAGCGCGGCGTACACACCCTCCTCGAGCGTCGGGTCGATCTCCTTGGCGAGCTTGCGCAGCCGCGGCGAGTACAGGTCGGTCAGGTCGACGAACGTCGCGCCGACGAGCGGTGAGCGTCCGGTCAGGTTGAGGTGGTCGCTGATCAGCACCGGCTGCCCGACCGTCATGCCCGGCCGGAGGCCACCGGCGGCGTTGGTCAGGATGACCGTGCGGCAGCCGGCGGCGGCGGCCACCCGCACCCCGTGGACGACCGGCTCGACGCCGCGCCCCTCGTAGAGGTGGGTGCGGCCGAGAAACACCAGGACCTGCTTGGAGCCGACGGTCAGCGAGCGCACCGTGCCGACGTGGCCCACGGCCGACGGCGGGGTGAACCCGGTGAGGTGGTCGAGTGGGATCTCGGCGTTCGCTTCGCCGATCTGGTCGGCGGCCGGGGCCCAACCCGAGCCGAGGACGAGCGCAACGTCGTACTGGCGTACTCCGGTCGCCTCGCCGAGTGCGGTCGCCGCCGAGGCAGCGAGAAACTCGGGGCTGGAGGGGTCGGTCGTCATCGTCACGTCCGAGCAGGCTACTCGCTCACCGTGCGTGCCTGTCACGCGACCGGCACCCCACGGTTACGGAGCGCCGGTGAGCGTCGGGATCAGGCCCGGTCGAAGTTGAACGAAGCGGTGATTTCGTCGTACAGCGTCAGGCGGTCTTTGAAAAGCTTTGCCGGGCTGGTCAGGTAAACGCTGTACGCCTTGCCGTCGACGACCGCGACCCGCCAGATGCGGTGCTTCTGGACGCCGTTCTCGGTGTAGGCGAACTCCCACTCCCAGGTCTCCTCGCCACCGATCTTTTTGGTGGACGACTCCTGGCGAATGGTCTGGAACGCTGTGATCTGGCCCTTTTCCAGCCGTTGCTTCTGGTAGGACTCGGCGCTCTTCAGGTGTTGTTCCGGCGAGGTGCCGTTCTCGACCAGGACCCGCAGCTTGTCGTTGTCGTCGCTGTCGTAGTCGATGTACGTGCTGGCTTCCTTGGCCGTCCAGTCGGCCGGCGCCTTCACCGTGAACCCGCGCTCCGGGTACGAGTACGACTTCAGCTCGACGCCGCTCTGCGCGGCCGCGGACGACGTCGAGCGCGCGGACGTGGCGCTGTCGTCGCCGGACGCCGCCACGCTCACCAGGTAGCTGATCAGGCCGATCAGCAGCACGACCACGACGATCGCGACGACGATCAGCACGGTGCGGCGCCTGCCCTGCGGACCGTGCCCGCCGGAGAGGTCGGGCGGCTGCGGCGAGACCATCGTGTGGCCGCCGACGCCGGAGGAGCCGAAGTAGGCCGAGCGGCGCGGCGCCGAGGACGGCGGGGACGAGGGCAGCGGCGCGGTGGAGTTCTGCGGCTCACCGTAGTTGGGCGCACCACCGTACGGGGAGCCGTACGTCGTCGCGCCGTACCCCGGCGGCGGTCCCTGCGGTCCCTGGGGGCCCTGCGGACCGCCCGGGGGCGGCGTCGGCGTCAAGCCCGGCACCCGGGCGTACCCGGTCGTCGGGTGCTGGCCCTGCGGCGGCTGGCCCGGCTGCTGGTGCTGCCCGGCCTGGTGCTGCCCCGCCTGGTGCTGCCCGGCCTGGTGCTGCCCCGCCTGGTGCTGCCCCGCCTGGTGTTGCCCAGGCTGGTGCTGGCCCGCCTGGTGCTGGCCCGCCTGGTGCTGGCCAGGCTGTCCGGCCTGGTGCGTCCCCGCCTGGTGCTGCCCGGGCTGTCCGGCCTGGTGCTGACCCAGCCCCTGGTGCTGGCTCTGGTGCTGCCCCGGCCCCTGATGCTGGCCCGGGGGTTGCTGGCCGGGCACGGAGACGCTGCCACGCACGGTCGCGCGTCCGCCGGCGCGCGTCGGACCACCGCTGTGCGGCGCGAGGCCGGGCTCCGGTTTGTTAGCCGGACCACCGGACGTCGGCTTGGCGTCCGACTGATCGGCGGGCGCGGGCAGGGACGGCACACCGTCCGTGGTGAACGGGTTGACGGCCATCGCCGCCGTGCCCTCGAGCGCACCGCGCTGGCCGGGCGTGCCCTCGGACGAGCCCGGAGCCTTCGCGCCACCGGGCGGCGCCGGAGGCGCACCGGGCGGCGCGGGCGGCACCGCACGCTTCGTCGGCGCAGCACCCGAGGGCGGAGGCGGCGGCGGGCTCCCGGGCTTCCCGGAGGGCGTCCGCGGCGACCCCGCCGTCCCCGGCATCGCCGACTGCGCCCCGGGCTTCGCCGACTGCGCCGCCGACGGGTTCCCTGGGACCGTTCCGGGCATCCCTGGCGGCATTCCCGACGGGGTTCCGGGCAGCGTTCCGGAGGGCGCGCCGGGACCGGCAGACAGCGGCCCACCGGGCGTACCCGGCGGCACGGCCGGGCTCGGGCTCGGGTCCTCGCGCCGGCGACGCAGGCCGCCGGTCAGCCGGTCGGTGGGGCCGGACTGCCGGGGCGCGCGGCTACCACCACCGTCGAGCGACGTGATCCGGCCGCCGCTGAGCACGGTTCGGAGCGCGTTGCGGGTCTTGAGCGCGTCCCAGCGCTGCTCGGGGTCTTTCTCCAGCAGGCCGAGTAGCACCGGCGCCAACGGCCCGGCGAACGCCATCTGGTCGGGCGGCTCGACGACGACCGCGGTCATCGTCGGCAGCGGGTCGCCCCGGTCGAACGGCGGACGCCCCTCGACCGCGGTGTAGAGCGTGGCGCCGAGCGAGAACAGGTCGCTCGGCGGGCCGAACGGACGCCCGCGGGCCCGCTCCGGAGCGATGTACTGCGGCGAGCCGAGCAGCAGGCCGGTGCTGGTCAGCGGCGACTCGTTCGGGGAGCGCGCGACGCCGAAGTCGGTCAGCGTGACCCGGCCGTCGGTTCCGAGCAGCACGTTGCCCGGCTTGACGTCGCGGTGCAGAACCCCGACCCGGTGGGCCGCTTCGAGCGCACCGAGCACGGCGATGCCGATCTCGGCGACCCGGTCGTAGGGCAGCGGGCCCTCGTCCCGGAGCGTGTCCGCGAGGCTCGCGGCGTCCAGCAGCTCCATCACGATCCACGGACGGTCGCCGTCGTTCACGACGTCGTAGACCCGGATCACCGCCGGGTGGTTGAGCGCCGCGGCGGCGCGCGCCTCGCGCAGCGTCCGCTCGCAGAGAACCGCACGCTCGGGGGCCGGAATACCGGCCGGGAGCAGCACTTCTTTGACCGCGACCTCGCGGCGTAGCAACTCATCGAATGCGCGCCACACCGTTCCCATGCCACCGGACCCCACGGACGACCGCAGGGTGTACCGTCTGCCGACGGTCCGGCCATCGGGCGCCTGCGCAGCCGACGTGCCGTCTACCGGGGTGGGTGCGTCCACGCTCACCTTTTCTACTCGCCCGTCCTAGCACTCTGGCCCAATCGTGCCAGCCCGGGCTCGATCACCGTGCCGGACGGGACCGGTCCACTTGTCGGAGTCTCGACTGAGTCTGCCGACCTGCTTCGAGAAAGGGTGTCGGACCCGGCGGCGTCGGGCAAGTGTGCTGTCACACAGACCCGGGCGATTATCCGAATAAAAGCCGCGTTAGCGCTGGTATCGGTCGGGTAACGAAGTCGGAATCGGCCGGTCACGTCCCGTTACGTACCGGTCATTCATGTGAACATGTCACGTTGTGCTAACCAATGCTCACGCTGAATGGGGCGGTGCTGTCCCGGGAGTCTCCCGGACGCCGGTAATAAATGTTCGCGGAAAAAGTCATTCCGATCGTCAATTGGCCGACACAGTAGGTGCCGCATTTCCTCGTCTCTTCGGGCTCGCAAGGGCGATCGACTCGATCCGGGAGGTCTGGTGGGAGATCCGAACCCATCCCGATTTCGACGCCGTCCAGGTGCGAATCCGTGCCGCCTCGCCGGCGTCGGACGAGGTCACGGGCGTCGTCGCACCGGCCGAATACCTGGTGGAACGGCTCGACCGCGAGTTTGACCGGGGATACACTCTCCCGGTGCCGCGCGGCTGGGTCGTTCGAGAAACACAATTGCGCGCTGCCCGGCGCGACATCGATACCGAAGTCATTGTTGACGACCGTGGCACGGTAGTTCCAGAAGCGGACGTCATAACTGATCTGGTCGAGGACCTCATGCCGACTGCACGGCGACTGGGTTGCTCTGAGCAACCGTCGGGAAGAGAGCACGTTCTTGCGGCGGGCCCGTCGGAGGCGCGAGGCGGCCTTCCCCGGTGAACCTGGACGCTTGGGTCGCCACGCACGAGGAGTCGCTCGTCGAGTTCCGGCGACACGTGCACGCCCACCCCGACCTCTCGAACACCGAGCAGCCGACCGCCGCACTCGTCGCTGAACGGCTGAGCGACGCCGGGCTGCACCCGGTGATGCTTCCCAAGGGCAACGGCCTCTCGTGTGACATCGGCTCCGGCGATCACCTCGTCGCGCTCCGTGCCGACCTGGACGCGCTGCCGCTGCCCGACGTCAAGGACGTGCCGTACCGCTCGACCGTGGACGGTGTGTGCCACGCGTGCGGCCACGACGTGCACACGACGATCGTGCTGGGGGCCGGGCTCGCGCTGGCGGCCATGGGGGACGCGCTGCCGGGCCGCGTGCGGCTGCTGTTCCAGCCGGCCGAGGAAGCGCTGCCCTCGGGGTCACTCGACGTGATCAACGCCGGCCGGCTGGCGGGCGTCGAGGAGATCTTCGCGGTGCACTGCGACCCGCGGACGCTGACCGGCAAGGTCGGGCTGCGGGTGGGTCCGCTCACCGCGGCGGCCGACTTCGTGAAGGTCGAGCTGTCCGGGCCCGGTGGTCACACCGCCCGGCCGCATCTCACCGTCGACCTGGTGACCGCACTTGCCCGGGTCGTGACCGACGTCCCGGCGCTGCTGGCCCGCCGGGTGGACGTCCGCGCCGCGCTGTCGCTGGTGTTCGGTTCCGTGCACAGCGGCGTCGCGCCGAACGCGATCCCGCAGACCGGCACCGTGAGCGGGTCGGTGCGGTGCCTGGACCACTCGGCCTGGGAGCTCGCGCCGAAGCTGATCGAGCAACTCGTCCACCAGGTGGTCGCGCCGACCGGTGCGGTGGCCGACGTCGAGTACAACCGCGGCATGCCGCCGGTCGTCAACCACGCGCACTCGGTGGGGGTGCTGAGCGAGGCGATCACGACGACGCTCGGCCACGACGCGATCGTCGACACCCAGCAGAGCATGGGCGGCGAGGACTTCTCCTGGTACCTCGAGCACTGCTGGGGTGCGATGGCGCGGCTCGGCGTCGGGCGTCCGGGGGAGACCCTCGACCTGCACCAGGGTTCGTTCGACGTGGACGAGGCCGCGATCGGCATCGGCGTGAAGCTGCTCGCCAACACGGCCCTGATCGCGCTCCGCGAGCGAGAGGCCCTCACGACTCCCGGGTGACGTCGTCCGGCGTCTTGTCCGTGCGCAGACCCCGCCAGGACGGGTGGCGGAGGAACCCCTCGTCGGTCCACTCGCCGAACGCCACCTCGCCGACCAGCTGCGGCGTCACCCAGTGCGCGTCCTTCGCGTGCGGCCGGGGGAGCGTCGTCACGAACGGGCTGGTCTTCCGCTGCGCTCGGCGCAGCCGGGCGGTGAGCTCGTCGAGCACCGCCTCGGTGAACCCGGTCCCGACGTGGCCGACGTACTCCAGGCCGTCCGGCCCGGGGATGCCGAGCAGCAGCGAGCCGACCCGCCCCTCGCGGCGGCCAGCCCCCGGACGCCAGCCGCCGACGACGACCTCCTGGGTGCGGACGTTCTTCACCTTCACCCAGTCCCTGCTGCGCTTGCCGGGGACGTACTTCGAGGTCAGCCGCTTGGCGACGACGCCTTCGAGGCCCTGGGCGCGGCTGGTGGCGACCGCGTCCCGGCCGCCGCCGTCGAAGTGCGGTGGTGACGACCAGTGCGGACCGCGCAGGTTCAGCTCGGTGAGCAGGCGGCGCCGTTCGACGTACGGCTGGTCGAGCAGCGGCGTCCCGTCCAGGTGCAGCAGGTCGAATGCCAGGTAGGTCACCGGCGAGCTCGCCAGCAGCGACTTTCCCGGCCGAGCGACGTGCATCCGGTTCTGCAGTGCTCCGAAGCTGATCCGGCCGGAGGCGTCGACGGCGACGACCTCGCCGTCGATCACCAGCTGCCGGACGCCGACCGAGGCGGCGAGCGCGCTCAGCTCCGGATAGTTGCTGGTGACGTCCCGGTTGTTGCGGGTCAGCGCGCGGACGCGACCGCCGGCGACGTACAGCACCAGCCGGACGCCGTCCCACTTCATCTCGTACGCCCACTCGTCGTCGTCGCTCGGCAGCGTGCCGAGCGTCGCGAGCATCGGGGGCACCAGCTCGGGCAGTGGTCGCCAGCCGGGATCGGGCGGGTCCATCCGGTGGATCATCCAGTCCCGGCCGCGTTTTCCCCCGTCGCCACCGGTGCGGAACAGCACGAACCGACCCTGGGATCGAGTTCCGTGCAGCACGACCTTGACCTCGCGGTCGGTCCATTTCTCCAGCTCGTATGTGCCGTGGTCCCAGATCGAGACGGAGCCGCCGCCGTACTCGCCCGCCGGGATCTCCCCCTCGAACGTCGCGTAGTCGAGCGGGTGGTCCTCGGTGTGCACCGCGAGGTGGTTCTGCTTCGGATCGGGCGGCAGCCCCTTCGGGATCGCCCAGGAGACCAGGACGCCGTCCCGCTCCAGCCGGAAGTCCCAGTGCAGTGCGCGTGCGTGGTGCTCCTGGATCACGAACCGCGGAGCTACCTCGTCACCAGCGGTGACCGGCGCGTCGTCCGGCACCGGCTCGGGCGTGCGGTCGGCGGAGCGCATCGCCCGGTAACGCGCCAGCCGGTCCTTCTCGGCCACGTCTCCTCTCTACCCCATGCCGCGACGAGAAACAGCCCAAACGAAATCCTTTGACTCCGTCAAAGAATGCGGCACGATGGCCTCATGCCCGCCACCGAACAGGTCGCCACCGTCCGACGCTTCAACCGGACCTGGACCGAGGTGACCGCCCTCCTCGACGACAGCTACCTGCAATCCGGGCTGAGCCTCCCCGAGGCGCGCCTGGTCTACGAAGTCACGCAGCGATCCCCGCAGCCGGTGGTGGAGCTTCGCGGTCGGCTGCAGCTCGACCCGGGGTACACGACCCGCCTGCTGGACCGGCTCGCGAAGCGGGGCCTGATCACCCGAAACGCCGATCCGGACGATCGACGCAGGCAGCTCGTCGCGGTCACCGAATCCGGCCGGTACGTGGCCAGGCACCTCGCGGTGCGGTCCGACGCGCTGGTCGCCGAGTTGCTCGAGCCGCTGTCGACGGCGGATCGGGAGGCGCTGGTCGCGGCACTCGACACGATCGCCGAGATGTTCGGCGCGCCGCCGGAGGCCGAGGTCCGGATCCGCCCGGCCGGGCCCGGCGAGCTGGGATGGGTGCTCACCCGGCATGCGCAGGTCTACCAGGAGGAGTACGGCTGGCCGGGCTTCGAGGCCGCGGTCGCCGCGATCATCGCTCGGTTCCTGGGACGCGCGGACCAGAGTCGCCAGCGGTTCTGGGTGGCCGAGCGCAACGGACGCCTGCTCGGCTCCGTCGGCTGCGAGTTCGAGGACGACGAGACCGCGCGGCTACGGCTCCTGCTGGTCGAGCCGGCCGCACGTGGCCACCGGCTCGGCGTCCGACTGGTGGACGAGTGCGTCGCGTTCGCGCGCGCCGTGGGGTACCGGCGGATGGTCCTGCACACGCAGGACGCGCTCACCGCCGCCCGCGCGATCTACGCGAAGGCCGGGTTCACCCTCGAGCACACCAGCGCCGAGGACTCCCTCGACCCGGCCGGCCTGGCCGAGCACTGGGAGCTACAGCTCGGTTGACGTGCAGGGCCGGTCGCGGAGGGAGCGGACGTAGTCGTCGGGTGCGCCTGCGGCCTCGGCTGCGTCGGCGATCAGGCCGAGGTAGCGCGCCGACGGCATCCCGCCCTCGAACGAGTCGAGCACGTGCAACCAGGCCAGCACCTCGCCCTCGAGCGTGTGCACCCGGATCTTGAGCTTCCGGTACAGGCCCCGGTCGGCGCCCTCCCAAGCGTCCAGCGTGGGCTCGTCGAACTCGCTGACGTCGTACAACGCGACGAACACCCGCTCGTTCGGGTCCTCGACGATCGTGGCGAGCGCACCGTCCCAGCCGAGTTCCTCGCCGCCGAACGTCAGCCGCCACCCCTCCAGCCAGCCGGATCCGGCGCTCGGGGAGCGCGGGCACCGTTCTTGCATCTGGCTCGGGTGCATGTTCGTCCCGTAGGCGGCGTAGAGGCCCATGGACCCGCACTCTAACCCCGTGGGTCACATCGCCGTCGCCCGGCCGCCACGGCTTCGGAGAACCGATCCAGGAGTCAGCTAGGGTCGGGACGTGTCGCGCATCGTAATCATTGGTGGCGGTCCCGCGGGATACGAGGCTGCGCTCGTCGCGGCTCGTCTGGGTGCCGAGGTGACGCTCGTCGAGCGGGACGGGCTCGGCGGAGCGTGTGTCCTCTACGACTGCGTCCCCAGCAAGACGTTCATCGCGACGTCCGACGCGGCAACCGCGTTCCGGCATGGCGATTCGCTCGGCGTGATGGCCTGCGAGCCCGAGGACGTCAAGGTCAACGCGTCGGCGGTGCACGGCCGGGTGAAGGGGCTGGCGCTGGCGCAGTCCGCCGACATCCGCAGCACGGTGGCGTCCGCCGGCGTCGAGGTGATCAGCGGGTTCGCCCGGCTGGACGGTCGCGTCGGGCTGCGGCACATCGTCACGATCGAGCCCACTGGCTCCGCGCCGTACCAGGTGGAGACCGACACCGTCCTGCTCGCCACCGGAGCCTCGCCGCGCGTCATCCCCGGCGCCGAGCCGGACGGCGAGCGGATCCTGACCTGGCGGGACGTCTACGACCTGCCCGAGCTGCCGACGCACCTGGTGGTGGTCGGCTCCGGTGTCACCGGTGCGGAGTTCGCCAGCGCGTACCTCGCGATGGGCGTCCAGGTCACGCTCGTCTCCAGCCGTGACCGGGTCATGCCGCACGAGGATTCCGACGCCGCGACCCAGATCGAGCAGGTGTTCGCGCGGCGCGGCATGACGATCCTCTACAACGCGCGCGCCGAGGGCGTCGAGCGCACCGCCGACGGTGTCGTGGTGCGGCTGACCGACGGCCGCACGGTCGAGGGCAGCCACGCGCTGATGACGATCGGCTCCGTGCCGAACACCGCCGACCTGGGGTTGAAGGAGTGCGGTGTCGAGGTCGGGGGCGGCGGGTTCATCACCGTCGACCGGGTCTCGCGCACCAACCTGCCCGGTATCTACGCGGCGGGTGACGTCACCGGCGTGCTGATGCTCGCCTCGGTCGCGGCGATGCAGGGCCGGATCGCGGTGTGGCACGCGCTCGGCGAGGCCGTGCAGCCGCTGCGGTTGCGGACGGTCGCCGCGAACGTGTTCACCGATCCGGAGATCGCCACGGTCGGGTTCGGGCAGACCACGATGGAGGCGGGGGAGGTGCCCGCCCGCACGATCACGCTGCCGCTCGGGACGAACCCGCGCGCGAAGATGCAGGGGCTGACGGACGGTTTTGTGAAGCTGTTCTGCCGCCCGGCGTCCGGATTGGTGATCGGCGGGGTGGTCGTCGCACCGCGGGCGAGCGAGCTGATCCTGCCGATCGCGATGGCCGTGCAGAACCACCTCACGGTCGATCAGATCGCCCAGACGATCTCGATTTACCCGTCTCTGTCCGGCTCTCTCACCGAAGCAGCGCGTCAGTTGATGCAGCATGAGTTCGAATGAGACCAATGTGACTGCTGTTTCTGCGGAGTAATTGAATTCGGTCGGGTCCGTGAATTGGCATGCCGTTCCGCCCGGATGGCTGTTGACCGCATTGATCGTCGCTTTTAGAGTGCAGCTACCTCACGAACTTTCGACGCGGGCCGAGCGCTGCGGGCCCGGAATGTTTCACGGTGGCGCGCAAGGGGAGGGGCTGAAATGGCGACGGAGTTTCGGGTCATCGCGGTTGACACAACGGAAGGCACGCCCGATACGACGACGCTGAGTCTGCAGACTCTCCGCGAAGCCGTGCTCGCGCATCCGACGCTCGCGCTTCAGGCGCTCAAATTCGCACTCGGGTCGGATGCCGAAATTCCCGGCGGTGAGGCCGGGGCTTTCAGTGGGACGATGCCGCTCGATATCCCGATCTTCAAAATGCTGACGCCTGACCAAGCCGCGCTGCTCTCGCCGAAGGCCAAAACGCTGACGAAGGGCGATCTGCTCGCGTTGCAGGGCTCCGGAGCCGGCGACAAGATGCGAGAACTGGGTCTCACGTTCGACGACCTGAAGTCCGTCGAGGAAGCATTCCACCAGCGGTTCGCGGTCAACGGCCTGGAAGAGATGGAGGCCGCGATGCAGACGGATACCGGCGACGGTGGCGTCAGCTGCTGTTGCTGTACACCGTGTTGTTCGTGCTGCGCGGCGGCGGTCGCCCCGGCAGCGGACCAGGACGCGGTAGTCCAGGTCGCGTGAGCCGGTGAGCGGGTCGTCTGCTCGAGCGCTCCGGTTACGCCCCCTGCAACTCGTCCCGATCGCGGGCGGCGTGATCATCAAGCGCGGTCGCATGGAGTTGCGGGTCGGTGGATCCGGCGCCTATGAATTTGTCCTCACGGTGCTGGACGCCGCCGCTCGCGGTTCGAGCGTCGAGGACATTCGGGAGTTGTTCGACGGAGCAACCCGCTCGAATGCGGACGCTTTGCTCGAACAATTGGAGCAACATCGTCTGCTGCTCGCGGACGACGAGCCGGATCCGGATCCACCCTGGGAAACTCCGCTGGAGCTGTTCCATTGGTCGGCGGGGGCGTCGCCCGGAGAAGTCGCGCAACAACTGGCAAAAGCGCATATCGCGGTAATCGGTGTCAACGAGGTTTCTGCTGCGCTGGTGTCGACTCTGCGGGCGGCCGGGATCGGCACAGTCGAAGTAGTCAATTATCCGTTCCTCTGTAATCTCCGGATGCTCGACGAGTCCGGTGAGGTGTCCGTCGATTCGTGGCCGGCGGATCTCGGCGTCCCGGTTGCCTACGACGAATGGTCGGAAAAAGACCGATCCGGCCTTCATTGCTTGGTAGCGACGTCGGATTTCGGCGGACTGGATTTGATGCGGGTCTGGAACAGGTACAGCCTGGAGCGAGACATCCCGTTCCTCCCAGTGGTCCTCCAGGACCTGGTCGGATACGTCGGGCCGCTGTCGGTGCCGGGGCGGGCGGCGTGTTTCGAGTGCGCCTACCTCCGCCAGAACGCGAACCTCGACCAGCGGGAGGAGATGCGCAGCACCGAGCCGCTCGCGTTCTTCGGCCAGGGCGTCACGGCGGCCTACCATCCCGCGCTACCGGCTGCGCTCGGTCAGTTCGCGGCGCTGGAGATCTCCCGGCTGCTGGGCGCCTGGGGTAGTCCACGCGTCATCGGCGCGTTGATCGAGGTGGACCTGCTCGCGCCGGGGTTGGTCTGCCGTCCGGTGCTCAAGCTGCCGCGCTGCCCGGTCTGCGGTGAAGCGTCGGCGCGGTCGACCACCGAGATCTTCGGCCGGACGTTCCTTCCCGGCACGCACGAGCCCCACGGATGACCGCGTCCCGCACGGCGGACGACCCCGCGGACCTCGCGCGCCGTCTCGCCTACCTCCTCGATCCGAAGGTCGGAGTGATCCGGGCGATCTCGGAAGTACCGAGATCACCCGGTGCCCCCGAGTTTTTCCAGTACAGCGGACGCGCCTCCGACACCGCTGCGTTCACCGGGCAGCGGAACTTCGCGAACACCGGAGGGGCGTCCACTGAGCCGCTCCGGGCCGCCGGCAAGGCGATGGGCGAGGCCGTCGAGCGATACTGCGCGGCGATCTACGACCTCGACGACTTCCCGGTCGTCGCCCGCAGCGCCGCGGACTTCGACTGCGTGCCACCCGCGGACTTCGCGCTCTACACCCCGGCGCAGTACGGCGAACCGGGGTTCCAGATGGTTCCGTTCACCGACGAGTCGCCGGTGCGGTGGACGGCGGCGTACAACGCGGTGACCCGTCAGACGCAGCATGTCCCGACGGCCTCGGTCTACGTGCCGTACTACTACGCGCCGGGCGAGGCCCCGGTGATCGAGCCGATCTCGACGGGCCTCTCCTGTGGGCGTTCGGTACTCGAGGCGTCGGTGTCCGCGGTGTGCGAGGTGGTGGAGCGCGATGCGTTCGTCCTGACCTGGCAGGCGATGATGCGGCCGGCGCGGATCCGGCCCGCGAGCCTCGATCCGGTGTCGGCGGACCTCGTCGACCGCTTCGACCGGGTCGGCCTGGAGGCCATCGTCTTCGACGTCACCACCGACCTCGGTATCCCCACCGTCATGACCGTCCTACGGTCATCGTCCCCCGAGCGCCCGGCGCTGGCGTTCGCCGCCGCGACCGCGATGACCGCCGCCGAAGCCGTCCGGAAGGGCCTCGAGGAACTCGAGCACACCCGGCGGTACTGCCAGCAGATCTTCGACTACGCGCCACGGCTGGAAGTGGTCGAGGGGCACGAGAACGTGGTCAGCCAGGTGGAGCACTTGAACTTCTGGTGCGACCACGCGAACGCGCCGCTCGCGAGCTTCCTGTTCGAGGACGTCCGCGAGATCGACCTCGACGAGATCAGCGCTCCGCCTCCGCACGATCCCGCTGACCAGCTGCGGTGGGTGGTGGACCGAATCGCGGACACCGGGTACCACACCCTCCTCGTCGACCTCACCACCGACGACGTCGCGGTGGCCGGACTGTACGTCGTCCGCGCGGTCGTGCCCGGTTTGCACCCGCTCTGCATGGGCCACCGCTACCGGGCCCTCGGCGGCACGCGGTTGTGGACCGTGCCGCAGAAGCTGGGGCACCGAGGCATCACCGACCACGACAACCCGTCACCGCATCCGTTCCCGTAGCCGGCCGGAGGAGCTTCATGACCGAGAAGCTGCACGCACCACCGCCCGGCCGCCGTGTCGTGCCGGGCATCGGCGCCGGAACCTCGCGGCCGCTGGTCCCCGACGTCGCCTGGGAGATCTTCCACGAGAACTCCAAGACCGGCGAGCTGCGCGGCATGCTGCCGGACCACGTCGTCGTCGCCCAGATGGAGGCCCTGGAGGAGCAGCTGACGTATCGCGGTTATCCGCGCTTCGAACTCCCGCGGCGCACCCCCCTGGACGACGTCAGCGTGCAGACGGCGATCGACCGGCGGGAGTCGGCCCGCACGATGACCGACACCGTCCTCACGATCGACGACCTCTCGACGCTGCTGCACGCCGCCTACGGGCTGCGGGAGCACCAGCCCGAAGGGGACTTCCCGCGGCGTTTCCGGTCGGTGCCTTCCGGTGGGGCCCTGTATCCGCTGGAGCTGTACGTCCACGCGAGCGACGTGCTCGGACTGCCGGTCGGCCTCTTCCACTACGAGCCGCTGACGCACAGCGTCCGTTTGCTCCGTGACGAGCCGCGGAGCGCGTTCCGTTCGACGCTGGTCGCTCCCGAAGTGGTCGACCACGCCGCCGTGACGATCTTCCTCACCGCGATCTTCTACCGCTCGACGTTCAAGTACGGCGAGCGGGGCTACCGGTTCGTGCTGCTGGAGGCCGGACACGTCGGGCAGAACGTCGACCTGACCGCCGCTGCACTCGGCTACGCCGCCCTGAACATCGGCGGGTACTTCGACGACGCTGTCGACGCCTACCTCGGGCTGGACGGCCTTCGGCACTCGACGGTCTACCTGGTGGCCGTGGGGGGCCGGGGAGGGTCGTGAGCTCATGGACGACGTTGACCCGCTGGTCGTCGTCGACCTGAGCCGGGGCAGCTGGGCCGGGCAGAGTGCTGCCGCCCAGCTCGATCGGCAGCTGGGCGTCGAGGTCCCTCTGGAACAGCCCGCCGCGGACATCGACTGGACGACGTACGCGGAGAGCTGGGACTACGCGGACGTCATCGCCCGTTCGATCGACGCCGAGGCGGCCGGCGACACGCTGCTGATCGACGCTGACCGGGCCGCGCGCCGGATCAGCGGGCTCCTCCGGAGCGCGGACATCCCCGGTGTTGCGGTGGTACCACCGGCGGCCGGCGAGACGGTCTCGCGGTACGACCGGACGTTCCTCGCCCGGCTCGATCCGCGCCTGACCCGCCGAACCCTGCAGATCGCACCGTGCGAGCACTCCGAACCGGACGTTCCGCTCGTCGCGCTCGTTCCCGGGTTGCTGGACGCCCGGACAGCGGCTCGCCTCGAGACTCGGCTGGTCCCGCTGCCCGGCGGACAGTTCCTCGTCCCCCCGCAACTGCGTCGAGCGGGTGACGACGCGAGCCCGCTGGACTACGACCACCTCGCCGATCGGTTCGCCGACGTACCAGGCCTGGCCGCCTACGCGCAGCGTCGGGGGAGCGCCTACTTCACGCGGCCGGAGCTGCTCTGCCAGCAGGCCTGGGCGGAGCGTGCGGCGCACCACGAGGAAGCCGCGGTCGACCTCCTTGCGCACGCGGTCCACTGTGCTCGCACCCCGTTCCAGAAGGCGATCTGCGCTGCCCAACTGGGCGGGCTGGCCATCGGACTGCACCGGTTCGACCTGGCGGCCGGGCTACCGCGCCCCCCGCGCGAGGCGCCCCGCGAGCTGCGGGGATTCCTGCATCAGTGCCGAGGCTGGGGCGCGGTGATGTCCGGAGACGTCCGGCGGGCGCTCGCCGACTTCGACGCGGCGGCGGCGGACCTCGCGGGCTGGGGCGATCGGCCCGAGTTTCTCTACCTGCTCAACATCACCGCGCTCGCGCGGCTGCGGAGCGGCGACGCCGACGAAGCGCTGCGCCTGGAGCAGCGGATCGAGCGCACGCTGCGGGCGTCGCCGGATCCGGATCCCCAGCTGAGTTACGTGAACAGCCTCAACCTCGCGCGCCTCCACCGGCGGGCCGGGCGGCCGGATTCCGCCGAGGAGTGTTACGCGGCAGCGTTCGCGACCACGCACGGGATCGGGACACCGCACGACGTGCTGCACGCCGAGGTGTGCCGCGCGCACGTCCGGACCCAGCAGGGGCAGGCGGGCGAGGCGGCGACGGCCTGGTTGCGCGCCGCGTTGCTGTGGCTGGGGCTGGAATTGCCGGAGGCGCTGGGCGAGCGGGTCGCTTCGGCCATCACCGGCGACCACCGGCTCGGCGAGCGGGTGGATCCGGCTGCCGTCGACGCGGCCTTCGAGGCCCGCCTAGCAACCGGCCCCTCCGAGGCACGCGGCCCTCGCGAGGCGCTCCCGTTCGGCCCGGCGACGGTGACCTGGCCCGCCGCCGCCGCCGCTGCTGCTGCTGCCGCCGCGGCCGACGCCGACGCCGCCGCGGCCGGCGGCCCCGGCGGCTCTGGCGTCGATCTGCGGCAGGCCACGCTGGTGCTGACCGCCGGCTGCACCGTTCTCATCGCGAGCGCCGACGCCCCCGCGACGGAGCCCGACGCTCCGACCCGCCGCCGCCTCGCGCGGTTGGTCGCCCAGCGGCTGGCTCTCGACCTACCGCACCGGCCCGGCGGCACCCGACTGGTCCTGGACGATCGGCTGCGGCGCGGATTGGCCGCCACCGCGAGCGAAGCCCTCGAATCCGCCCTCCGGCTCGGCGTTCGACGGCTCGTCCTCGACGGCACCCCGCTCGTCCTCGACGACACGCTCGCCCGGGACGCGGTGCTGGGCTGCCGGGTCGAACTCGCTGCCGGGGTTGCCGCGATCGAGGCGGACGGCGCCGAGCGTGTCGTCCGATACCGGCGTTATCACCGCCCGCAGCGGGTCACCGGCCCCGCGAGCCTGCTGATCGACGCGGTCCGGTCCGGCCGGCACCCGACGGTCCGTGACCTCGCCGACCACCTACCGAGCCAGGACGTCGTCGGCCTCCTCCGGTCCTTGGAGGTCGACCGGATCGTCGACCTCGTGGTGGACGAGGCGGAGTGCGGACGGCTGGTCACCAGCGAGGGAAGCCGCGCCGCCAGCGGAGGAGGCGTCCGATGAGAGACCTTGACCGGCGGAACCTCGAGCGCTACGTCACCACCACCGCGCCGGGCGCCGGTGGCCTGATCGAGGTGGAGGGCGACTTTCTCAGCCGGGCGCTGAGCCACCTGCAGCAGACCGGCGCCGCCGCCGGTCTCAACGAGGGAAGGCCGATCGAATTCGTCCCCGACCCGCGGGTGCAGACCGCCAGTTCGGGTGCCGCGTCCGTCCACGCCCAGCAGTACCACCAGGGGATACCAATGTTCCAGGCGGACAGCACCGTGCTGTTCGCTCCCGGCGGCGCACTCGAACAGAGCGTGGGATCGACGGTCGAGGTCGGCGACGCCTCGGCCGAACTGTCGACGATCGAGGCGATCGCAGCGGTGGCGGCCGGACTCGACTTCCTCAACCTCCCGGAGAACCGGACCGAGGAACCGGATCCCTTCGGCCAGACACCCGAACCGTTCCCCGTGCTCGGCCCGGCTCCGGACGAGGTCATCGTCGCGTTCCCAGACCTTCCGTCCCGCCCGACGACCCTCGTTCCGGGCCCGTTCGCGGGGCGCGGCATCGGGCTACACCTGGTCTGGCTGCCGCTGGGGGCGGTTCTCCGCCTCGGATGGCTGATGGAACTGCAGCTTCCCGAACCACGCGGCTCGGTCCTGCTCATCGTCGACGCGCAGGACGCCAGCGTGCTCTTCGCGTCCGCGACCACGCACGGGTTGCTGGCCAGCGGCACGGTGTTCCCGCTCCGGGGCGACGGCCCCCGCACCGAGTTTCCCTGGCCACGACCGTTGACCGACTATCCGGTGCGGAGCGCCACCGCGCTGCCTGCCGCTTTTCCCGACCCGTGGGTGGCGGGCGAGCAGACGTCCGGGAACGCCGTCACCGCGGTGGACGCCGAGACCGGTACCTGCGTCACCGGCGTGCGGGCCGGTGGATCCGTGACGTTCGACGCCCCGGACGAGGCCCGCAGGCGCGTGATCAACGCCTTCTACTACTGCTGTTACCTGCACGACCTGTACTACCTGCTGGGCTTCCGTGAGATCGACGGCAACTTCCAGGCCGACGCCCTGGGCCGGGGTGGTGCGGCCGCGGACTCGGCGCTCGTCACCGTGTATCCGGACATCGTCTCGGCGACCGCGAACATGACGACGCCGAAGGACGGCTCCCGCCCCCGGCTGAACGTCGGGCTGGTCACGGCGTCCGGGCGGCACACCGCGTTGGATGCCACGGTGGTCTACCACGAGTTCACCCACGGGCTGACCAATCGCCTGATCGGGGGCCCCGCGAACTCGGTGTCGCTGCTCGCACCGCAGAGCGCGGGGATGGGTGAGGGATGGAGCGACTACTTCGCCTGCTCGATCGCCGGCACGCAGGTGATCGCCGCCTGGGTGACGGACAAGCCTTCCGGAATTCGCAGGCATCCGTACGACAGCTCGTTCCCGGGCACGTTCGCGGACGTCGGCACGCCGACGTACCGGAAGGCCCACCAGCTCGGCGAGATCTGGTGCGCGACGCTGCTGGAGTTCGAGCGGCGCGTGACCGCCCCGCTGGCGTTGCAGGTCGTCGTCGACTCGCTCAAGCTGGCCCCCGCGAACCCGAGCTTCCTGGACGGGCGGGACGCGATGCTCCGCGCGCTCGACGGCATGCTGGCCGCCGGACAACTGGCACCCGCGGCGCACCGTGCCGCGGTCGACTCGTTCTGGACGACGTTCGCACGGTTCGGTATGGGGCCGGCCGCGACGACCCAGGGTCCACAACTGGCCGGCGTGGTCGCGGACTTCGCGTCGCCGACCGCCCCGGTCGTCGATCCCACCGCGACCGCCCGGCCCGGGTCGGCGATCCCGGACAAGGACGCCCGCGGGGTCACCAGCCGGATCACGATGGCCGTCGACGGCCGGGTCGAACGGGTCAGCATCTCGGTCGACATCAGCCACGAGTTCCGCGGTGACCTTCGAGTCACGCTGACCAGCCCGCTGGGCGTGTCGGTGGTGCTCCGAACCCCCGACGACGACGCCCGACGCGATCTGGTCACCACGTTCGACCTGGCGACGACACCGGCGCTGGCCGGTCTGCGTGGGCAACCGGTCCGCGGCGTCTGGACGCTGAACGTCGCCGACCTGCAACGACTCAGCCTCGGGGTGTTTCGCGCATGGACTCTGACCGTGAAAACCCAGTGACCAGGGTGCTGCTGGTCCATCCCGACCTTCGGGCGACGTCAAGCGTTGACGGGGCGGGGCCGGTGATGTGAGGGTCCTGTTCGTCCCGCAGTACGCCGCCGCGGTCGCCCGCCTTCCAGATCGGAGCTTGGTGATGGACCTGCTGCTGCCTGGCATCTCGACCCGCAGGGTGCCGACCGAGCGGTTGACGATCAACGTCCTGGAGGTCGAGCGCCGCACGGTCGGGGAACCGATCGTCTTCGTGCACGGCAACGTCTCGTCCTCGCTCTTCTGGCAGTACGCGATGCGCGACCTACCGGACACGTTCCGGCCGATCGCCGTCGACCTGCGCGGGTTCGGCGACACCGACCCGGCGCCGGTGGACGCCACGCGCGGCCTGCGTGACTTCAGCGACGACGTGCTGGGCCTGCTCGAGGTGCTGGAGCTCGACCGGGTGCACCTGGTGGGCTGGAGCATGGGCGGCGGTGTCGTGCTGCAGCTCCTCCGCGACCGCCCGGAGCTGGTCCGGACGGCGACGCTGATCAACCCCGTGTCGCCCTACGGGTTCGGGGGCACCAAGGGCATCGACGGTCAGCACCTCGACCCGCCCGGCCTCGGTTCCGGCGCCGGGAGCGCCAACCCGGAGTTCGTCCAGCGGCTCGCGGTGGGCGACCGGACGGCGGACGCCCCGGTCTCGCCGCGGGCGGTGCTGCACAGCAGTTACGTCAAGGCGCCGTTCACGCCCGACCCCGACGACGCCGACCGCTGGGTCAGCTCGATGCTCAGCACCCGGACCGGGGACGACAACTACCCCGGGACGTCCGACGTCACCGCGGAGTGGCCGGGGGCGGTGCCCGGGACGCGAGGCGTCCTGAACACGATGGCGCCCACGTTCTTCCGGGTGGACGATCTGGACACGATCGAGCCGAAGCCGCCGATCTACTGGATCCGCGGCGACTCGGACGTGATCGTGTCCGACACGTCGCTGTTCGACCTGGCGTACCTGGGCAAGATCGGTGCGGTGCCCGGCTGGCCCGGCGACGAACTGGCACCACCGCAGCCGATGGTCGCGCAGACCCGGCACGTGCTCGACCGGTACGCGCTGGCCGGCGGACGCTACGAGGAACTCGTCATCGCCGACACGGGTCACAGCCCGCACATCGAGAAGCCGAAGGAGTTCCTCGCGACCCTCGTCGAGTCGATCACCGAATACACCGACTGACCAGCTCATGGGGCCCGCGGGAGCGGGCCCCATGAAGTGCTACTTGATCTCGCAGACCGCCGCACCGGACGCGATCACGTCGCCGACGGACGCCGCCAGGCCGCTGACCGTTCCGGCCTTGTGCGCGGTGAGCGGCTGCTCCATCTTCATCGCTTCCAGGACGACGACCAGGTCACCCTCCGCGACCTCGTCACCGTCGGCGACCGCGATCTTGACGATCGTGCCCTGCATCGGCGACACCACCGCATCGCCGCTCGCCGCCGCACCGGCCTTGGCCGCACCGGCCCGCTTCTTCGGCTTCTTCGCCGCACCGGCGGTGGCGCCTCCGCCGGACGACACGCCGAGCCCCGCGGGCAGCGACACCTCGAGCCGCTTCCCGCCGACCTCGACCACGACGGTCTCCCGCTCGGCGGCTTCGGCGAGTTCCGGCGCGGACCCCGAGTACACCGGGATCTGGTTGTCGAACTCGGTCTCGATCCATCGCGTGTGGACGCTGAACGCCTCGGCCGGGTCGGCCGGAGCGAACGCGGGGTCCCGCACCACGACGCGGTGGAACGGCAGCACGGTCGCGATGCCGTCGACGACCATCTCGTCCAGCGCGCGGCGGGAGCGCTCCAGCGCCTCCTGCCGGTCGGCGCCGGTGACGATCAGCTTGGCGAGCAGCGAGTCGAAGTTCCCGCCGATCACCGAGCCGGGCTCGACGCCGGTGTCGACGCGGACGCCGGGCCCGGTCGGCAGCGTGAACACGTTCACCGCGCCGGGCGCCGGGAGGAAGTTGCGGCCCGGGTCCTCGCCGTTGATCCGGAACTCGAACGAGTGGCCGCGCGGCGCGGGGTCCTCGGTGAACCGCAGCGGCTCACCGTCGGCGATCCGGAACTGCTCACGGACCAGGTCGACGCCCGCGGTCTCCTCGCTGACCGGGTGCTCCACCTGCAGCCGCGTGTTGACCTCGAGGAAGCTGATCGTGCCGTCCTTGCCGACCAGGAACTCGACGGTGCCGGCACCGTGGTACCCGGCGGCCTTACAGATGGCCTTGGCGGCCGAGTGGATGCTCGCGCGCTGATCCTCGGAGAGGAACGGCGCCGGAGCCTCCTCGACCAGCTTCTGGTGACGCCGCTGCAGCGAGCAGTCGCGCGTGCCGACGACCACGACGTTGCCGTGCTGGTCGGCCAGCACCTGCGCCTCGACGTGGCGCGGCTGGTCGAGATAACGCTCGACGAAGCACTCGCCGCGGCCGAACGCGGACTCCGCCTCGCGGACCGCCGAGGCGAACAGCTCGGGGATCTCCTCCAGCGTGCGGGCGACCTTCAGGCCGCGGCCGCCACCGCCGAACGCCGCCTTGATCGCGACCGGCAGCCCGTGCTCCTTCGCGAACGCGACGACCTCGTCGGCGCCCGAGACCGGGTCCTTGGTGCCGGGCACCAGCGGCGCACCGGCCGCGGTGGCGATGTGGCGGGCCTCGACCTTGTCGCCGAGCGCCTGGATCGCCTCCGGCGTGGGGCCGATCCAGGTGAGACCGGCGTCGATCACGGCCTGAGCGAACGAAGCGTTCTCCGACAGGAAGCCGTAGCCGGGGTGGACGGCGTCCGCACCGGACTGCTTCGCGACGTCGATCAGCTTGTCGATGCGCAGGTACGAGTCGCCGGGGGTGTCGCCGCCCAGCGCGTACGCCTCGTCGGCCAGTCGCGCGTGCAGCGCGTCCCGGTCGGAGTCGGCGTAGACGGCGACGCTGGCCAGCCCTGCGTCACGGCAGGCACGGACCACGCGAACCGCGATCTCACCACGGTTGGCGATGAGGACTTTCTGCACGCTCGTCTCCCTCGTCGTCGCCCACGATGGCGGCTGGGTGGTAGCCGGGTGTTGGGCAGTTTAGGGCTCTCCTGGCGGGTTCGGGCCGAGCGTGTGGAGGATCACCGAGCCACATCCCGACTTGTCACGCCGGTATCTACCCGCTGGTAATCATTGCGTACGCGCGGGCGAGAAACAGGGTGACGTTCGTCGCGTTTGTCTGACTCGGTTCAGTACAGTTCTGATCAGGGGTAGGGGATCGGCAGCGTGCCGATCGGCAGCACGACCCGATCGAGCGGGATCAGCTTGAAGTTCTGCCGTTCGACGGTCGTCCCGCGCAGGTTGTAGCCGTCCTGGCAGATGAACACCCCGGCCGGGAACGCCGTCCCCAGCGGCCGGCTGCTCGCCTCGATGCCGTCGGTGTCCTGGCAGCCGTCGACGCCGCCGCTGTTCACGACCCGGAACCGGCCGAGGTACTTGTTGTCCATCCGGCCGTAGACGGTGTAGTCGCTGCTGCCCTGCGACGACGCGTAGAGCCGGTCACCCGCGATCGCCAGGCCCTCGACGTCGGCCTGGAGGTGGCCTTCCCGCTCCGGGCGTGCACCGTCGACCATCGTCCGGCTGCGGCCGGCGTCCGGCTCGGCACCGTACCGCCAGATGCCGACTTTCTCCTCGCCGATGTAGAGCGCGCCGGACGCGTCGTCGGCGACACATCCCTCGACCGCCCGGCCGAGCGTGAACAGCCGCACGGACTTCGCGGTGACCACCGTGCCGCGCACGGTCAGTTCCCACTGCTCGACCCGGCCGGAGACCGAGTTCGGGAACGCGTACAGCTTGTCGGTCTTCGGCGAGCGGTACAGGCACAGGCCGTGAGCGGTCACCCTGGTCGGGACCGTGGCGGCCGAGGTCAGTTGCCGGGTCGTCGGGTCGACGAGGTAGATGCGCAGGACGCCCTCGTCGGTGTCGTCGTCGGCGGCGACCACGACGTTGCCCCGGACGTCCACGTTGTTCGGATAGACGTCGGGGATGCGCTGGATCCGCTTGCCGGTGAGGTCGTAGGTCTCCAGCGCGCCCTTCTTGTCGGCGCCGATGACGAGCGAGCGGGCGGCGTCGGTCGGGTCGAACCAGATCGCGGGGTCGTCGGCGGCGTCACCGGAGTGCGCGACCGGCTCGGTCTCGACGGTGGCGCCCGCGGTGACGGCGGTCTCCTGTGCGGCGGCGCGTCTCGGCTCGGGCGGCACGCTGCTCGATACGACCGCCACGGCGACAACCGCTATCAACCCCGCCGCTATACGCATGCAGTAACGGTAACGAGACACCGCGTGTGTGTGCCGAGAGCGACACGCGTCAGCACGGTCAACGCACCACCGTAGGCTGGGGCCAGTGAACCGCCTCGTCCGTACCCGGGCCACGTTTCTGGTGTACGCGATCCTCGGCTTCTACGGCTGGTACATCTACGGCGTCGGGCCGATCGTCCCGTTGCTGCGGGACGAGCAGGAAACGAGTCGCGCGGTCGCGAGCCTGCACGGCACCGCGCTCGCGGTGGGCGCGCTGATCGCCGGTGCGCTGTATCCGCCGCTGGCTCGCCGTCTGGGCCGCGGTACCACGCTCTGGGTGATGGTCGTCGCGCTGGCGATCGGCGTCGTGGTGCTGGTGTCGGTGCCCTCGGTGCCCGTGCTCACCATCGGTACGACGCTGGCCTGCGGAATCGTCGGATCGATCCTGGTCAACGTCGTCGCGCCGGTGCTGCTCGACGTCCACGGCCCGGAGTTCTCCGGCGCCGCGCTCGCGGAGGCCAACGCGATCGCGTGCGGCGTGGGGCTGGTGGCTCCGCTGGCGGTCGGGCTCTCGCTCGACCTGGGTTACGGCTGGCGGCCCGCGCTCGTCGTGGCGAGCGTCCTCGCGGTCGTGATCCTCGTGCTCGGCCGGCGCACGGCTGCCCGCCTGCGTTCCGGTTCACCCACCCATGCGGACGCCATCCGGCAGCCGTCCGTCCCGGAACCGGCCACCGCAGGGCCGGCCGGGGCGGCGCGGCGGCCGATGCCCCGGCGGTACTGGATCGCCTGGGGAATCATGCTCTGCTGCATCGCCGCGGAGTTCGCCACCACGCTCTGGGCGTCCGACGTCCTGCGCAACCGCACCGGAGCCTCGGCGGCACTGGCCACGGCTGCGGTCACCGCCGTGATCGGCGGCATGTGCGCGGGCCGGATCGTCGGCGCCGCGCTGGCCGTCCGGTTCCCGGGGGCGCTGCTGCTCCTGCCGGCGCTGGCGGTCGCGCTGCTCGGCACCGGGCTGTTCTGGCTGGCCACCGCGCCGGTGCCGGCGATGGTCGGGCTGGCGTTCTGCGGGCTGGGTCTGGGGCCGCTGTTCCCGCTCGCGCTCGACCTCGGATTGCAGGCCTCCGAAGGGCAGACCGACCGGGCGGCCGGCTACTCGTCCTACGCGGCCGGGCTGGCGATCGGCAGCGGGCCGTTCGTCCTCGGTGCGCTGGCCGACCACATCGGCCCGCACGGCGCGTTCCTGGTGGTCCCCGCGCTGTTCGTGCTCGCGGTCGCGGGAGTCCTCGCGATCCGGCGCACCGCGGCTCCGGCGGCGCTCAGCGCCAGAGGTCGACCGCGCTGACGTCGAGGCGGGCGAGGAGGCGCCGGAACAGCGGCAGCGACAGGCCGATCACGTTGCTGTGGTCCCCGTCGATGCCGTCGATGAACAGCGAGCCGCGCCCGTCGATCGTGAACGCGCCGGCCACGACCAGCGGCTCGCCGGTCGCCACGTATGCGGCGACCTCCTCCTCGCTGGGCGTGCCGAACCGCACCGCCGTAGCGGCGACCGCTGAGCTCTCCCGGCCGGTGGCCAGGTCCACGACGCAGTGGCCGGTCTGCAGGATGCCGGTGCGGCCCGCCATCAGCTGCCAGCGCGTGATCGCGTCGGCGGCGTCCTTCGGCTTGCCGTAAGCGACACCGTCCAGCTCCAGGACGGAATCGCAGCCGATGACGACCGGCGGATCGACGTCCACATCGCCGTTGGCAGTGAGGGACGACACGACGGCGCGGCACTTGCGTCGTGCCAACTCGAGGCAGATCTCGGCCGGGGTACCGGTCATGCCGGATTCGTCGACGCCGGAGACGATGACGTCCGGCGCGAAACCGGCACCGCGCAGCAGCGCGAGCCGGGCCGGCGACTGGGACGCCAGCACCAGACGGCGGGTCACGGGGTGAGGGTTTTCGTCAGCACCAGGGCCACGTCGGTCTCCCATAAGTCCTCCAGCTCCAGCACGGGTGCGTAGCCGCGGCCACGCCAGAACTGCCGAGTGGGCTCGTAGGTGTGGGAGAACGCCGACGTGATCGCCGAGATGTTCTGGAAGCCCTGGGTGGCCAGCAGCCGCTCCAGCCGGGTCAGCAGCGTGGTGCCCACACCGCGGTGGCGCAGCGCGGCGTGCACGGCCATCCAGGTGATCTCGGCAGCCTTGTCGCCGTGGCGCTTCCAGGTGAGGAACGCCAGGACGTCGCCGCCGGGCCCGATCGCCACCAGGCCGCCCTGGGTGCCGAGGTCACGCGCGGCCTGAGCGATGCTACGGCCGCCGGGCGCCGGTTCGTCCTCGTCGTCGGGCATCCCGTGCCGACCGCGACGCTGCTGCACCGGGTGTGACCCGGTGACGCGGTGCGCGCTGCGCGGCGACGCGGACGCCTGGGACACGTAGGCCTTCGGGCGGTGTGCGCCCACTTTCTCCGGCTCGGCGTCGCCCTTGTTCGAGCGGCCGGTGCCGCTGAGCAGATCATCGCCGCTGCGCTCGGCCTCGTCCTCGGCCTGTGCGCTGTCGCTGACCGCGAAGAAGCGCGGCAGTGACGCGATGACGCGGAGGCAGCCCTCGACGTCGTCGCGCCGGAGTGGTCGGATCGACAGGCTCATCGCGGGAGCCCGGAGGCACGCCATGCCCCCGGGCCCGCGCTCAGCGGAGCACCGATCCGTGCTTCGTGTCTGCGCCAGAGATCACGCGGTCGCGGCGGTGCCGGAGCGACCGCCGCGGCTCGCGCCGTGAGCAGGCCGACGAGCGCGGCGAGCTCTTCGGCAGTGGGTGTGCCCCGAAGGACCCGAAGGACAGGTTCGGTGCCTGCGTCGTCCCCGGATCCCGGGTGCGGCGCGGCGTCCTTGGTGGTCATCACGTCCCCATCGTCCGTTGCGGAGCTACCGCCCTGCAAGTTTCTCAGCGCAGGGCGTTACAGCGGGATGTTCCCGTGCTTCTTGGGAGGAAGCGAGTCCCGCTTCCCGCGCAGCATACGCAGTGCCCGCGCGATCTGAACGCGGGTCTGGGACGGCCGGATGATCTGGTCGACGTAACCGCGTTCGGCCGCGATGTAGGGGTTGAGGAGCGTGTCCTCGTACTCCGCGATCAGTTCCTGCCTGCGGGTCGCCTGCTCGTCCGGGTCGGTGATCCCGGACAGCTCCCGGCGGTAGACGATGTTCGCCGCACCCTGGGCGCCCATGACCGCGATCTGGGCCGTCGGCCAGGCGAGGTTGAGGTCGGCGCGCAGGTGCTTGGAGCCCATCACGTCGTAGGCGCCGCCGAACGCCTTGCGGGTGATCAGCGTGACCTTCGGGACGGTGGCCTCGGTGTAGGCGTAGATCAGCTTGGCGCCGCGCCGGATGATGCCGTCCCACTCCTGGCCGGTGCCGGGCAGGAAGCCGGGGACGTCGACCAGCGTGATCACCGGGACGTTGAACGCGTCGCAGAACCGGACGAACCGCGCGGCCTTCTCGGAGGCGTCGATGTCCAGCGTGCCGGCGAACTGCATCGGCTGGTTCGCGACGATGCCGACCGGACGGCCCTCGACCCGGCCGAAGCCGATCAGCAGGTTCGGGGCGAACAGCGCCTGCACCTCGAGGAACTCGGCGTCGTCGACGATCGCCTCGATCACCCGGTGCATGTCGTACGGCTGGTTCGCCGAGTCCGGGACGAACGTGTCGAGCGCGAGGTCGGAGTCGGTGAGGTCCTCGGTGGTGTCGCTCTCGAACGCGGGCAGTTCGTCGAGGTTGTTGCTCGGCAGATACGAGAGCAGCGCCTTGACGTACTCCAGCGCGTCGTCCTCGTCGGCGGCCATGTGGTGGGCGTTGCCGGACTTCGTGTTGTGGGTGCGGGCCCCACCGAGGTCCTCGAACGAGACCTCCTCACCGGTGACGGTCTTGATCACGTCGGGACCGGTGATGAACATGTGCGAGGTCTGGTCGACCATGATCACGAAGTCGGTCAGCGCCGGCCCGTAGACGTGCCCGCCGGCGGCGGCGCCCATGATCAGCGAGATCTGCGGGATGACGCCGGAGGCCAGCACGTGCCGCTGGAAGATCTCGCCGTACAGGCCGAGCGAGACGACGCCCTCCTGGATGCGCGCGCCCCCGCCCTCGTTGATGCCGATGATCGGACAGCCAATCTTCATCGCGAGGTCCTGGATCTTGAGGATCTTCTCGCCGTAGACCTCACCGAGGCTGCCGCCGAACACCGTGGCGTCCTGGCTGAACACGCAGACCTGGCGGCCGTCGATCGTGCCGTAACCGGTGATCACACCGTCGCCGTACGGGCGGTTCTTCTCCAGCCCGAAGTTCGTGGAACGGTGCCGGGCGAATTCGTCCAGCTCGACGAACGAACCTTCGTCGAGAAGCGCGTCGATCCGCTCCCTGGCGGTCTTCTTGCCCTTCGCGTGCTGCTTCTCGACCGCGCGGGCGGAACCCGCATGGACCGCCTCGTCCACCCGTCGTTCCAGGTCGGCGAGCTTGCCGGCCGTGGTGTGGATGTCCGGCCCGTCGATCGGCTCGGACGACTGGGTGGCTTCGAGAGTCATCGTTGATTGCCCTCCTCCGCAGCGGCGCGACCGCAGCCTAAGGCAGTTTTCCGGGCCGATGAACGAAGTAAGGCGTGGATCACTCTTTACGGTGCCTTGTGTGGAGCTGAGTCGACAGGAACTGAATCGAGACACCCTGGGCGCCCGAATTCTGGGCGGGTTCTGGGTAGGGCTGGACGTCCGGCAGCGGACCGGGTCGACCAACGTCGATCTGGCCGCCGCGGCCGAGGCGGGGGCGCCGGAGGGAAGCGTCCTCGTCGCCGAGGCGCAGGACGCGGGGCGCGGACGCGCGGGACGGAGCTGGGTGTCGCCGCCCGGCGCCGGGCTGACGTTCTCCGTGCTGCTGCGGCCGGCCGAGGTGCCGCGGGAACGCTGGGGCTGGGTGCCGCTGCTGGCCGGGGCAGCGCTGGCGAGTTCGGTGGCCGCGGTGGCGGGCGTCGAGACGTGGCTGAAGTGGCCGAACGACCTGCTGGCCGGTGCCGACCGGAAGAAGACGGCCGGGCTGCTCGCCGAGGTGGCCGGTGACGCTGTCGTGCTGGGCATCGGGCTGAACGTCACGCTCACCGAGGCCGAGCTGCCGCCGGACCGTCCGGACACCACGTCGCTGGCGCTGGCGGGCGCGACGGTCACGGACCGGGCCGAGCTGCTGCCCGCCGTGCTGAACACGCTGGCCGAGGAGTACGAGTCCTGGCGGTGGCACGGCGGGGACGCGGCGTCGTCCGGGTTGCTGGACGCCTACCGGCGGCGGTGCGACACGCTCGGACGGGACGTGCGAGTCGACGTCCCGGCCGGTGACCCACTGCACGGACGTGCCGTCGACATCGACGCCGACGGCCGCCTCGTGGTGGACACCGCGTCCGGTCGTGTCGCGGTGGCCGCCGGTGACGTGATCCACGTCCGCCCGAGGGATGACAGCTAGGTCGCCCTGACCCGTCCGATCGGCGAGGGCTTGCTCTCCCGCCCCGACGACACCGCGGTCACGTAGTACGAGTACTGGTGGCCGACCGCCATGCCACTGCGCCCCCACTGGACCTCGCGCGAGCCGGACCCGACCCGCTCGAACTTCCCGCCTCGCGTGTCGTCCCGTAGGTAGACGCGGTACTCGCTGACCTGTGGAACCCGATCCCAGGCCAGCAGCAGACCGCCGTCCTGGGCGAGCGACTTGACGTTCTTCGGGGTCGGAGGCGCCGGCGGCCGCGGGATCGCGCCGTAGACCCGGCCGAACCCGAACGTGTTCGCCAGCCGGTTCACGAACCGGCTGGCGATCAGGTACTCACCGGCCTGCGTGGGGTGGGTCCCGTCGAACGTGTGGACGTCCCGGTCCCACCCGGTACGCAAGTCGACGATGCTCACCAGCGAGTCGCTGGTCGTGCGGGCGGAAGCGACACCGGCCAACCGGATCGCCAGCTCCGCCATCACGCTCACCGGCACGTCCTGGTGACCGTCCGGCTGCCCCAGCAGGATCTGCACGTTCGGGTCGGCGGCCTGGGCGGAGGCCACGATCCGGTCGAGGCTGGCGGCGGCGTCCGCGGCCGAGCTCCCGTGCAGCGGATGCGTGTCGTTCGTCCCGAGGTTGATCAGCACGAGGTCGGGACGCTCCAGCCGCATCAGCGACGGCACCCGCCCCTCGACGGTGTCCGCGGTGACGCCCGCCTGCGAGTCGTGCCTGCTGCCCCAGTCCTCGTGCGGCACCGCGTAGTCCCCGGTCCAGGTCTCGGTCTTCGTGCCCACCCACTCCGGGTGCGACGCCGGTTCCAGCTTCTGCCACGCCCAGTACCGCCAGGTGTGGTCACCGATCGCGCCCGAGGTGATGCTGTCGCCGAGCGTCATGATCCGGGCGCCGTCGTCGGGCAGGCACGGGAAGCTCGTCGTCGCCTCGCTGAACCAGCGTCGGCATCCCGAGCCGTCGAATGCCCACCCGCGGTCGGCGCTGACCAGTTCCTCCACGTCGGGGCCGGACGAGGCGACGGTTCCGCGGAGGCAGTCGGCCCGGTCGGCGTCGGAGTCGCCCGCGCAGTCGGCCAGCGCGCGCCGCGCGACGGTCAGCGTCGCGCCGATCGGCGTCGCCCGCCCGGCGGGCACGCGCGCGGTCACCGTGTACTCGTGGCCGGCCGTCAGGTGCTCGGGCTTCAAGCTTCCGATCCGCACGAGCGTCTCGGTGCAGGTCTGTCCCTCGGTGACGGCCACGTACGGCTCGGCGTCCTTCGGCAGGCCCCGGACGCTCGGCGCGGCGCCACCGTTGGCCGGGGTCGCGCTCCAGCCGGTGGCCGATCCGCACGGGCCGACCGTGCGCACGGTCAGCCGGAGTTCCAGCCCGTGCCCGTCCAGGCGCCGGATCTCGTCCTCGGTGCGGAACCGGAAGCCGATCTCGATCCGCTGTGACCCGCCGCTCCGCGCCATCGAGAGCCGGCCGGACTCCGGAGCCCACGGCGCACCGCCGTCGGTGGTGAACCCGTACCGCCGCGCCGCTGGTTCGCTCGGTTGCGGTGGTTCTTCGCGCAGCGCCCGGACGAGCAGCGTCGTCGTGACGCCGCCGACCAGGGCCACGACCACGATCAGCGCGATCACCCGCCGACGTCGCCACCGCCGCACGTCCGGTAACCGGAAACGCCGTCTCGACAAGCCCGCGCGCATGCGCCTCCCCAGATGCACCGTTCGCGACCACGGTAGGCCGACGAAGGGGCGAGAGAGGTTAATCCGGCTAGATTCGGTCAGCGCAGGCCGAGATAGACGCTGACCGCGGTGAGCGCGGTGCGGTAGGTCGCGGCGGCGGTGGCCTCGTCGGGGTAGTGGCCGGCGAGCTCGAAGCTCACCACGCCGTGCGCGGTCGCCCACAGCAGGTTCGTCGGGTCCACCAGCCCGGCGTCCTCCGGGGCCGGGCGCGCGACCGGGAGCGTGTGCGCGCCCGGGACGGGGCGCGCGGTCCGGAGCGCGTCCACCGCCTCGTCGAGGACTTCGAACGCGCGCTTGGAGTCGGCGACCGCCTCCGGCGACGGGACGAAACCGGGGATCGCCTGGCCGAACATCACCCCGTAGTAGGAGCGTTCGGCCAGCGCGTTCTCCCGGTACGCCCGCCCGGTCGCGGCCAGCCGCTCGCCGGGGTCGTCCCCGGCCCTCTCGACGGCCTCGACGAGCCGCTGCCGGAGCCGGGCGAAACCCTCCCGGTACAGCGCCTCGGCGAGCCCGTCCTTGCCGCCGAACATCGTGTAGAGCACGGTCGTCGAGCAGCCGACCTCGCCGGCGATCCGGCGCATCGTGAGCGACTGCGGGCCCTCGGCGACCAGCAGCGCGCTCGCGGCGTCCAGCACCGTGCGGCGCACGGCGTCCTGCCCGGCGGTCTGCGCTCGCCGGTACGGGGTCTCGGTCACCGGGGTCCGGCCGTGGCCAGGTGCCGGGTCGCTTCGTCCCACGTCAACTGCGGCTCGGGGGCGTCCCAGAAGACGAACTTCGCACGCTTCATGGACGAATGATGCCGCCGCATCGCCGATCGGTGCGGCTCGACCCGGATGAACGCGTCGACCGCGGCCCGGTCGCGCCAGCTGCTCAGCGTCCGGAACCGGCCGCGCAGGGGGCGGGCCTCCAACGAGACGCCGAGCGCGCCGTCCGCGGCCAGCGTCTGCCGGTAGATGCGCATCGAGTCGAGGAAGAAGCGGGGGACGTGCCGGAGCGAGGTCAGCTCGAACTCCGACGCCATCGCGAGCGCCGGCCCGGTGGCGTCCTTGGCGCTCTTCGCGGGGGTCCAGGGAATCGTGGGCATGGCGTACTCCTCAGGTGAGGGGGCGGTGGAGGGGGACGCCGGCCTCGGCGAGCTCGCCGGCGAGCCGGAAGTACTCGTCGCCGAACGGGTCGATACCGCGCTGCGGCATCGCGCTCCGCCGGAGCGCGACGTTGTGCGGAGCGGCGTCCGCCGCGGCGGCGAAGTGGCGCTCGGCGGCGTCCGCATGGCCGTTGGTCGCGAGCCAGGACGCCAACCGGGTCTCCGCCCGGGCCCGCTGGTCGTCATCCGAGGGTAGGCGCAGGTGTTCGCGCACCTGATCCAGGGTGAGCCCGGGGTCGCCGTTCACGACCCAGCGGCGCAGGGCCTCGGCGGAGGCGTCCGCGCTCAGGTGGTTCCAGTCGCGGAAGCGGTCGGTCGCGGTCTGCGAGTCCTGCGGCCGCACGATCCGGCCGTCCTCGTCGAGCCAGACCACGGTCGGGACGTTGACGATGTCGAACGCGTCCGCGGCGACGCCGTCGACGTCGACCAGCGCGGGGTGGGTGGTTCCGGCCTCGGCGTGCCAGGGGGCGGCGCTCGCGCGGTCGGCGTCGAGCGCGATCGTCACGACGGTGAAGCCCGCCGACGCCCAGGCCGCGTGCCGCTCCTGCCAGGCGCCGAGGTCGTAGCGGCACCCGCACCAGGACGCCCAGAACACCAGCGCGACCTTCGTGCCGAGGAGGCTGCTGAGCGCGAACGGCTCGCCGGTGAGCGTCGGCAGCGTCAGCTCCGGCGCGACCGTGCCGGTGAGGTCGCGGCCACGCGAGGCCGCATCCGGGACGGTGGCGAGCGTGCGGGTCTCCGGGTCGACCGCGGTGACCAGGCCGGCGAGCGCGGCGAACCCGACGACGTCGAGCCCGTCGTCGGTCTCCAGATCGGCGACGCGGAACGAGGGGATGCAGGCGTCGCCACGGCACCAGCCGGGCGCCGAGCGGTGCCAGCCGAAGACGTCCTGCCCGGGCGCCGCGCGGAGCGTGCCGGAGCTGTCGACCTCGGCGCGGAGGGCGGTGGGGGTGCTGCCGTCGAGAAGAGTCCAGGTCTCCATGGCGTCGAGAGTAACGGTGTTATTGAAAGACAACAACGTTATTGCTCCCTAGCCGCCACCCGGCCGCACCGAACGACTCAGGCGATCGGGGGCCGAGCCGATGAGGAGATGCGACGCGTGATCGCGATCACGGCCCTCTGCTACCGCAGCGCAACTCGAGGAGCTCAGGAATGGCCGAGACGACCGTCGGAGCGCGCCGCTCGAGCGGCTTCTCCTTCAAGCACCTTCCTGTCGCGTGGAAGTTGCGGACGCTGGCCGCGTTGATGTGCGTGCTCCTGCTGGCGGTCGGCTCGGTCGGCCTGTACCAGCTCGACCAGACCCAGGACCGTCTGGACGGGCTCTACCACCAGAACCTGCACAAGGTGCAGCTGGTCAGCGAGGTGGGGCTGCGGGTCTCCGACGTGCGCCGGGAGATCCTCAACCTCGCGATCGCCCAGACCGACGCGGAGAATCAGGCCGGGAAGGCCGCCGTCGAGGACGCGATCGATGAGGTCAACACGGCATGGGCGACGTTCGCGGCCACGTCGGCGGTCGGAAACGGGGCGCAGGTACGGACGCAGTTCGTCGAAGCCTGGCGCAGCTACGAGAAGTCGCTGATCGAGCGGTCGATCCCGCTCGCCGCGGCGAACCGGATGACGGAATTCCTCGCGTACCGCAAGTCGACCACGACGCCGCTGGCGAACTCGCTGATCGCGACGCTGGAGAAACTCGCTGAGCTGCAGGACACCGACGCCCAGCGCACGATCCGGGAGTCCGCCGACGCCTATGCCGCGGCCCGGGTGCTGACGATCGGGCTGATCGTGGTCGCGCTGATCCTGCTGTTCGTGGTCGTGCAACTGATCACCCGGTCGATCGCCAAGCCGCTGCGGGACACCGTCCACGTCCTGGACGGCCTGTCCGAGGGACGGCTCGACCAGCGGCTCAATGTGAGCAGCCGGGACGAGGTCGGGCAGATGGGCACCGCGCTGAACAGCGCGATGGAGAAGCTGTCCGAGACCGTGACCACGGTGATCGAGTCCACCGATCAGCTCAACAGCGCGTCCAGCCAGATCAGCGGTGCCTCGCAGTCGCTCTCGCAGGCCGCAACCGAGCAGGCGGCCAGCGTCCAGGAGACGACCGCGAGCATCGAGCAGATGGGCGCGGGTATCACCCAGAACAGCGAGAACGCGGGCGTCACCGAGGGCATCGCGACGAAGGCCGCTGCCGACGCCACCGAGGGCGGGAGTGCCGTCCTGCAGACCGTCGACGCGATGAAGCAGATCGCCAGCAAGATCTCGATCATCGACGACATCGCGTTCCAGACGAACATGCTGGCGCTGAACGCGACGATCGAGGCGGCGCGGGCTGGCGAGCACGGCAAGGGCTTCGCGGTCGTCGCGACCGAGGTCGGCAAACTCGCCGAGCGCAGCCAGGTCGCGGCTGCGGAGATCAGCGAACTGGCCGCCGGCAGCGTGCAGACCGCCGAGCGCGCCGGTCAGCTGCTGCAGGACATCCTCCCGAACATCACCCGGACGTCCGACCTGGTCCAGGAGATCGCCGCGGCGAGCAGCGAGCAGTCGTCCGGCGTCCGCCAGATCGACACCGCGATGAACCAGATCAGCAAGATCACCCAGCAGAACGCGTCCTCCAGCGAGGAACTCGCCGCGACCGCCGAGGAGATGTCGGCGCAGACCGCGCAGTTGCAGGAGGTCATGGGGTTCTTCACCACGAACAACGCCCGTAGGCGCCCCCCGGCGATCACCTACGGGGGGAATGCGGGCGGCGCCAAACGCGCCACCGGAACGGCCAGGGTCCCGGCCGGAGCGCTGCCGGTCGGAACGCGGAGCGGGGGCGGCGACCCCGGGCACGGGGAGGTCGACGACAGCAAGTTCGACCGCTTCTGAGCAGGGATGCAACCGGGAGGGACAGCGATGGGCAGCCCGTCGACGACGCCGCAGGCCGACACTCGTCGCGACCCGAGCGCCGCGGAGTCCGACCGCTATCTGCGCTTCACGTTGAACGGCGACATGTACGCGCTGAACATCTTCAACGTCACCGAGATCCTCGAGCACCGGCAGCTGACGCCGGTGCCGATGATGCCGGACTTCATCCGGGGTGTGATCAACCTCCGCGGACGGGTGGTGCCGGTCATCGACCTGGCGATCCGGTTCGGCCGCGGCGTTACCACGATCGCGCGCCGGACCTGCATCATCATCGTCCGGATCACGAATCCGGCGGCCGAGAGCGCCTCGCCCGACGACGACGCACCCGCGGAGGCGGGGACCCAGGACATCGGGATTCTGGTCGACGTCGTGAACAAGGTCGTGCGCCTCGCCGACGACGAGATCGAACCACCGCCGGCGTTCGGGGCGGGCATCCGCGCCGACTACATCAGCGGCATGGCCAAGCGTGACGACGACTTCGTCATCGTGCTCGACGTCAGCCGGGTGCTCTCGATCAGCGACATGGTGAGCCTGCAGAACGCGACCGCTGATCCGGTCGCCGCCGAGGCCGCGGCCCGGAGCTCCCGGACGTCATGACGCTGACCGCACACCAGCCGAAGCCGATCACCCGCCAGGAATTCGAGCAGATCAGCGAACTGCTGCGGCGACGCACCGGCATCCGCCTGACGCCCGGCAAGGAGTCGCTCGTCATGGGGCGCCTCGACAAGCGGCTGCGGCAGCTGGGCATCCCGTCCTACCGCGAGTACCTCGAGCTGCTGAACCGCCCCGAGGAGCCGGAGCTCAACCAGGCGATCGACCTGCTCACGACCAACGAGACGTTCTTCTTCCGCGAGCCGCGGCACTTCGACTACCTCCGCGAGGTGGTCCTGCCCGCGCACCCGGTCAACCGTCCGTTCCGGCTCTGGAGCGCGGCCAGCTCCAGCGGTGAGGAGGCCTACACGGCCGCGATGGTGCTGGCCGAAGCCCTGCCGAACACACCGTGGGAGGTCGTGGGCACGGACGTGTCCGCGCGGGTGGTGGCCAGCGCTCAGCGTGGGCTCTACCCGATCGCGGCTGCGGAGCGCATCCCGCTGCCGCTGCTGCGCAAGTACTGCCGGAAGGGCCGGGAGGAGTACGAAGGCCTGATGGCGATCGCGCCGGACATCCGGGCACGGGTGACGTTCGTGCGCGCGAACCTGATGGACAACCTGCACGGGCTCGGCCGGTTCGACGTCATCTTCCTGCGCAACGTGATGATCTATTTCGGCGCCGACACCAAGGTCGCCCTTCTGGAGCGGCTGGAGGAGATGCTCCAGCCGGGAGGCCACCTGATCGTCAGCCTGTCGGAGACGCTCAAGGGCATCACGTCCCGGCTGACGATGGTCGAACCGTCCGTCTACTGCCGTGGCGGAGTGGGCGGTGTTTAAGACCGATGACGTGCTTCTCCAACCGGGTGACTTCTGCTTCGCGTCCGCGGGGACACGGATCCGGACGCTGCTCGGCTCCTGCATCTCGATCTCGATGTGGCACCCGCGGAGACGGGTCGGTGGAATGTGCCACTACATGATCCCGCGCCGGCGACGCACACCCGGCGTTCACCACGAGCTCAGCGGCCGCTACGCCGACGAGGCGATCGAGCTGTTCCTGCGCGAGCTGCATCGGAACAACACGTTGCCGCACGAGTACCAGGTGAAGATGTTCGGCGGCGGCAACCAGTTCCCCGCCTTCCGGCGGGAGCTGGACATCCCGCGGCAGAACATCGAGATCGGCTTGGAGCTGCTGGAACACCACGGGTTCGAGCTGACGGCCACGCATCTGGGTGGCACCGGGGCGCGGCACGTCGTGTTCGACCTGACCGACGGCGGCGTCTGGATGAAGCACACCGGCCGCTACGCGGCCGACGAGGCCACCGCGACCGCGATGCAGCGGGCCGAGAGGTCGGCATGAGCGGCAACCGGATTGGCGTGCTGATCGTCGACGACTCCGCGGTGGTGCGACAAGCGCTGTCGGCGCGGCTGAGCAACAGCGGCGACATCGAGGTGATCGGGGTGGCTGCCGACCCGATCTTCGCGATGGAACGGATGAACCGAGTCTGGCCGGACGTCGTCGTGCTGGACATCGAGATGCCCCGGATGGACGGCATCACGTTCCTGAAAAAGATCATGTCCACGCGTCCGACGCCGGTCGTGATCTGTTCGACGATGACCACCCGGGGCGCGGAGACCACGATGGACGCGCTGGCCGCCGGAGCGGTCAGCGTCATCCCGAAGCCCACCACCGGCCTGAAGCAGTTCATCCAGGACGAGGGCGGGGACATCGTCTCGGCGGTCCGGGCGGCCGCGCGCAGCAACGTCCGGCGGGCGCAGGACGCGGTCCGCGCGCCGGTGTCGGTCGGCCCGGCACCCTCGTTCGTGTCGGTCGCCGAGCGGGGTTCGATCCTCGGTACGACGACCGACCGGGTGGTGGCGATCGGGACGTCGACCGGCGGCACCCAGGCGCTCGAGGTGGTGCTCACCGCGCTGCCGCCGACCTGCGCGGGCATCGTCATCGTCCAGCACATGCCGGAGAAGTTCACCGCGGCGTTCGCGGCCCGGCTGGACGGGTTGTGCGAGTTGGAGGTGTCCGAGGCGGTCGACGGCGACCGGGTGCTGACCGGGCGGGCGCTGGTCGCCCCCGGCGGCAAACACATGGAGCTGCGCCGCGACGGCGCCCAGTATCGCGTCCGGGTCTTCGACGGCCCGCTGGTCAACCGGCACCGGCCGTCGGTCGACGTGCTGTTCCGGTCGGTGGCCAAGATGGCCGGGCGCAACGCGCTCGGCGTCATCATGACCGGCATGGGCGACGACGGCGCCCGCGGCCTGCTGGAGATGCGGCGGGCGGGCGCGTTCACGGTGGCCCAGGACGAAGCCACCAGCCTGGTCTACGGCATGCCCCACGAGGCGGTCCAGCTCGGAGCCGCCGAACGCGAAGCGCCGCTGTCCGCGATTCCCGAGGTGATCCGCAAATATGGCTGAGCTGCTCGTGGCACTGGTAGCCCTGGTGATCGGCCTCGGCGTCGGTTACGGCATAGCGGGACGACGCGCTCGACCGGCTGACGACGACGCGGCGGCCGAGCAGGCCGTTGCGAACTACCACCGCAACGTCGTCGAATTCACCGAGGCGGTCGCGCCGGTCTGGTCTGCCCACGTCGACACGTCCCGAGCGCAGATGGAGACCGCGATCAGCGGCGTCACCGCGCAGTTCGCGGGCATCGTCGACAACCTCGACACGGTGCTCGACTCGTCCGCGGGCGTGCTGCACGGTGACTCCGGGGCGGTCTTCGACCGGAGCCGCGAGCGTCTTGGTGACGTCGTCAGCACGCTCGACAACGCGGTCGCGATGAAACGCCAGGCGCTCGACGAACTCCGCACGCTGGTCGAGCTCAACGACGAGCTCAAGCGGATGGCGGCCGAGGTCACCGCGATCGCGTCCCAGACCCATCTGCTCGCGCTGAACGCCGCGATCGAGGCCGCCAGGGTCGGTGAGGCCGGCGCGGCGTTCGGCGTCGTCGCGCTGGAAGTGCGGCACCTCGCGGAGCGTTCGCTCAGCACCAGCAAACGGATCACCGACAAGGTGTCCGGCATCGGCAACGCGATCGAGACCGTGATGACCAGCGCCGAGGAGGGCGCCGAGCGGGAGGACCTGGCGGTGTCCCGGGCCAACGGCGACGTGAACGAGGTGCTCGAAGACCTGCAGTCGGTGGTCACCGGGTTCCGCGAATCGTCCGGCGAGCTGGAGTCCGCGGCGGTCGGCATCCGGGAGCAGATCGGGGCGTCGCTCGTCGAGCTGCAGTTCCAGGACCGGGTGTGCCAGATGCTCGAACATCTGCGGGACAACATCTCCCAGCTCCCGGCAATCGCGCATGCCGCACCCAGCGACTCTCCGACGCTGAACGCCAAGCAGCTGCTCGACGCGCTCGCCGCCGACTACACGATGGAGGAAGAGCACCAGGTGCACGCCACCGGTGGGAGGGTGCAGCAGCGCGAATCCGAGATCACGTTCTTCTGACGGGCCAATCTCTAGGAGACAGGGCTTTCCGATGGCCAAAACAATATTGATCGTCGACGACTCGGCGTCGGTGCGGCAGGTGGTCACGATCGCGCTGAAGGGCGCCGGTTACGACGTGATCGCGGGTGTCGACGGCAAGGACGCGCTCTCCAAGCTCACCGGTCAGCGCGTCCACCTGATCATCTCGGACGTCAACATGCCGAACATGGACGGCATCACGTTCGTCACCGAGGTCAAGAAGCTCCCGGCCTACAAGTTCACGCCGGTGATCATGCTGACCACGGAGTCCCAGGAGGACAAGAAGAAGGCGGCTCAGGCGGCCGGCGCGAAGGCGTGGGTGACGAAGCCGTTCCAGCCGCCGCAGATGCTCGCCGCGGTCTCGAAACTGATCGCGCCGTGACCCGTCTGGAGCTGAACGACGAGCTGACGATCGTCACCGCGGCGGACACCGTCCAGCGGCTCAGGCCGTACCTCGCCGGCGGCGCCGAACTCGAACTCGACCTCTCCGGCGTCACCGACATCGACACCGCGGGCCTGCAACTGCTGCTGGTGGCCCGGCGCGAGGCCGAGCGGCTCGGGACGAGCGTCACGCTCGCCGACCCGAGCGACGTCGTCCGCAACCTGCTGGAGTTCACCCGACTCACCGGCGAGCTGGAGAACTGATGAGCACCGACGAGTTCGGCGTCCTCGACGTTTTTGTCACCGAGGCACGCGACCTGGTGCAGGACGTCGAAGAGGGCTTCCTGCGGCTGGAGGGCAGCTCGGCCGGGTCGGAGACGGTGAACGCGCTGTTCCGTGCCGTGCACACGCTCAAGGGTTCGTCCGGCATGTTCGGCCTCGGCCACATCGTGGAGTTCACCCACGTCCTCGAGACGCTGCTCGACCTGGTGCGGCGGGGCGAGCTGGCCGTGACACCCGAGCTGGTGAGCGCGCTGCTGCCCTGCGGCGACCACATCCTCAACCTGGTGGAGGGCGTCGCGCAGGGCCGGGTACACGCCACGTCGGAGGAGCAGAGCACCGGCGCGATGCTGCTCAGCCGGTTGGAGCCGTTCCTGCCGGGAGGCGCGGGGGCGCCCGCTGCCGTGGCGTCTCCGGGCGTCGCCGACCTGGCCGAGGAGGAGATGGACGACGAACGGTCGTGGCACCTGAGCCTGCGGTTCGGCGCCGACAGCCTGCGCAACGGCATGGACCCGCTGGCATTCCTGCGGTACCTGGCGACCGTCGGCACGGTCACCGAGCTCGTCGTCCGTGCCGAAACGCTGCCGCCACTCGGCGAGCTGGACCCGGAGACCTGCTACCTGGGGTTCGACGTCGACTACGTCACGACCGTGCCCAAGGCCGACATCGAGAGCATCTTCGAGTTCGTCCGCGACGACAGCGACATCCGGATCACCCCGGCGTCCGACCAGGTCGACGCGTACGTGAAGCTGATCGGGACGCTGCCGGAGAGCGACCGGATCGGCGACATACTGATCCGCAGCGGCGCCGCGACCGAGCGCGAGATCACCGACGCGATGCGTGTCCAGCAGGAGCGCTCCCGCAGCACCAACGCGGTCGTGCCGCTCGGCGAGATCCTGATCGAGCAGAACATCGTGCCGCGCGCGGTCATCGACGCCGCACTCCGCAAGCAGCGCAAAGCAGGCGAGACCCGCGCCCAGCAGGACACGCAGACGCTCCGCGTGGACGCCGCTCGCCTGGACCGGCTCATCGACCTGGTCGGCGAGCTGGTGATCGCCCAGGCCAGCGCCGGTGTCGTGTGCATGACCGACAGCTCGGAGGGTTCCGGTGTCGCCGAGGCGCAGAGCGAGGTCATGCGCCTGGTCGAGGAGGTACGGGACAGCGCGCTCTCGCTTCGGATGGTGCCGATCGGGACGACGTTCCGCCGGTTCGAGCGGGTCGTCCGGGACGTCAGCGTCGAGCTGAACAAGGAGGTCGGGCTGGTCGTCACCGGCGGCGACGCCGAGGTCGACAAGGCGCTCGTCGAGCGGATCGGCGACCCGCTGGTCCACCTGGTGCGGAACTCGCTCGACCACGGCATCGAACCGCCCGCCGACCGGCTGCGGCGGGGGAAGCCCGCCCGCGGGACGCTGCGGCTCAACGCCTTCCACGACGCGGGCAGCATCGTCATCGAGGTCGCCGACGACGGCCGCGGGCTCGACCGGGACAAGATCGTGCAGCGAGCGGTCGAGCGCGGGCTGATCGAGCCCGGTGCGGTGCTGACCGACGCCGAGGCCTACGAGCTGATCTTCGAGCCGGGGTTCTCGACGGCGGCGACCGTGTCGAACCTGTCCGGCCGCGGCGTCGGCATGGACGTGGTGCGGCGGAACGTCACGGCGCTGCGGGGCACGATCGAGGTGGTGACCGCGCTGGGCGTCGGCACCACGATGCGGATTCGGTTGCCGCTGACGCTGGCGATCATCGAGGGGTTCTTGGTCGGGGTCGGGTCGCGGTACTTCATCGTCCCGCTGGACCGGGTGACCGAGTGCGTGGAGCTCCCGGTCGGTGCGGTGGCGCCCGAGGGCGCACGGCGGGACGTGATGGATCTGCGCGGTGAAGTGTTGCCGTTCATCCGGCTGCGGACGATGTTCGGAATCGACGGGCAGCCGGCGCGGCGGCAGAGCGTGGTCGTGGTCGAGCAGTCCGGTCAGCGAACCGGGCTGGTGGTGGACGCGCTGATGGGCGAGTTCCAGACCGTGATCAAGCCGCTCGGGCCGCTGTTCGCGCGGGCGAAGTGCATCAGCGGCGCGACGATCCTCGGCAACGGGGAGGTCGCGCTCATCCTCGACGTCGGCCCGCTGGTTGCGGGCCAGACCGAGCGCGAACGCGTCCTCCACGCCGACGCAACCGCGGTGGCGTAACCCCGGCCTCAGCCGCTGCCGCGCCGACCGCTGCCTCGTCTGTCTCGGTTGTGTCGAGCGGGGGCGACACCCTGTCGGGGCCGTTCGCCTTCGCCGCGGACGCTCTCCGCACGGCCAGCAGGCTGTCCAGGGAGAACACGATGAGCGCGACCCAGACCAGGGCGAAGCCGGCCCAGCGGGCGGTCGGCATGTGCTCACCGAGCACCGTGACACCGAGCAGGAACTGCAGCGTCGGCGTCAGGTACTGCAGCAGGCCGATTGTCGCCAGCGGAACCCGGTTCGCGGCCGCGGCGAACGCGAGCAGTGGCCCGGCCGTGAGCGCTCCGGACACGACCATCAGCGCGGTGTGCCCCGCCGACACGTGCCCGAACTGGGCGTCACCGGTCGACGTCAGCCACAGCACGTACCCCAGCGCGGGCAGGATCAGCACCAGCGACTCGGTGGTCAGGCCCTCCACCGCCGGCGCACCCGCGACCTTCTTGACCAGCCCGTAGAGCCCGAAACTGACCGCGAGCGTGATCGCGATCCACGGCGGCCGCCCGTAGTCGACCGTCAGCACGACGACCGCGGCGGCACCGATCGCCAGCGCGATCCACTGCGTCCGCCGCAGTCGTTCGTGCAGCACGACGACGCCGAGCAGCACCGAGATCAGCGGGTTGATGAAATAGCCCAGCGCGGTCTCGACGACGTGCGAAGAGTTGACACCGTAGATGTAGACGAACCAGTTGACCGCGATCAGGACGGCCCCGGCGGCCAGCAGGCTCAGCGTCCGGCGACCCGCCGTACGAAACCACCGCCACCGGCGGAGCACCAGGATCAGCACACCCACCGTGACCAGCGACCAGATGATCCGGTGCGCGAGGATCTCCAGCGGTCCCGCGGGCTTGAGCAGCCCGAAGTACAGCGGGAACAACCCCCACGCGCCGTAGGCGGTAATGCCGAAGAGCAGGCCTCGTCGCTGATCAGTCACGTGGTCCGACGGTAATCGGTCAGGGTTGCAGCAACCAACAGAATTCGTGCCACTTAACGTCGCTGGGCCGCCACATCGTGGCGGCCCAGCGAGGTGGAACCGTCAGGCGACGGTCCAGGTGTCGTTGCCGAGGATCAGCTTCTGGAGGTTGGCCTCGCCGCGGGCCTGGGCGGTGGTGAGTTGGGCGGCCATTTCGGTGTCGTAGGTGGGTCGCTGGACGGAGCGGAACACTCCGACGGGGGTGTAGCGGAGGTCCTGGGTGGAGAGCCGGGACAGCGCGAAGGCGTAGGAGGGGTCTTCGACGT